>JAUSDQ010000228.1 GCA_030650525.1 Sulfuricaulis sp. | reverse complement strand
GCCGTTCCAGCTTCCCAAGCACTGAATCCGGAAACACTGCTGTCCATGAGCAGCAAGGATGGATTTCAGATTGACAACTTCGAAGGACTCGCTCGTCACAAGGGGAATCGCTTCTTCCTGGTCAGCGACAACAACGACCTTTTTGTTCAGCGATCGCTGTTGATGTACTTCGAATTGCTGAATGAATAACCCACCCATCAAGCAGAGAAGGCCAATACCACCAGCCCGCACGTAATCACAGCGATCGCCACGAGCCTGGTGCCCCAGCGTTCGCGCTCACCGAAAGCGAAGATCGAGAGCAGCCCGGCCAGCACGATGCCGGCGTTGGTGAACGCCACCGCATAAGCGGCGGAAATATACTGCATGGCAAAAATCACCAGTCCGTAGGCATTGCCGATGCACAGCCCGGCCGGCAACCAACGGGAGATCGGTGGCATCGCGGGCGGCCGCCAACGACCGAGGCGCAAACGCTGTTCGAGGCTGAGCGCGATGAAAGACGCCGTGAGATCGACGCTCACGAGTCCCAGCTGAGCGCCGTAGGTCGGCAGGCTTGCCACGGCGAATTTGTTACTCAGTGAATAGATGCTCGTAGCAAAGGCAGCCACCACGGACCAGACAAGCGCCTGACGGTTATCACCATGTTTTGCGCTCACCGCCAGCAGTAATAGACCCGCAACGGAAATAAGTATGCCGATCCATCCCGCCGCGACGATCACCTCGCCAAACAACAAACTGCTCCAGACGGCGATCAGCAAGGGCGAACTGCGCGCAATGGGATACACCAGTGCCACCGGTGCATGCCGGTAGGCCGCGCCCAGCACGAGAAAGTAGAGGCTGTTCGCCAGCGCCGAAACAAGCAGCAAACCGGCGAGGTAGTACGACCAATGGGCTTCCGCCACGAGCGCGTACAGCGACCACGGACCGAGGATGACGAGATAACCGACCAGCGCCCACCACAGAAACCGGCTGTCGGGATGACTGGCGCGCGCCAGCATATTCCACGCTACGTGCATGAGCACCGCCGCGGTCAGCGCGAGCGCGGCGGTGCTCATGATACAAATGTAATGTGCACTACGCGCACGATTCTAAGGATAAATTGCATGAAAAGGGGCCAGGCTCAATAGCAAAGCACGGCTTGGGATTACCACAAGATAATATTATTCCTTTTTCTGCTTAGCGAAACTCGAACATATGGCTGAGGGGCTGCATCGACCCGTCTTTGAACAACACCTTAATTTTGATCGTGAACGTTCTATAAGTACAATCGACCGAAATAGGCCACCGATTTCTCCCTTAAACCGTCTTATTCAACACCATAAACATTGAAGGCTTCCTAAAGAGTCTGGGGTATGGGTAATTTTCATTAATTCGTCTATTCGACAACCTAAAAGACGGCTCTAAACGCTGCGGTCGGTTTGGTATCGAACGCTATGGGCGATAGTTCATACGGTTTTATAGGTCCGCCCCGAACTAGCCGAACTAGGTGCAAGCTGGGTCGTTCTAAAACATTCAGAGATGCAATTTTAGCCGACCTTGTCAGACACTGGCTGTCAGCTCGTGCGGAGCCGCGTCTCGATCCCCGAGGACTCCAGGCTCTTCTCGATTGCCGCCGCAATCGTGCGTGCCTTGGCGCCGTGGCGCTGCGCGGCGTCGCTCTGACCCTGCGCACCAAACAGACAAGCCAGCGCGGATTCCGCATCCATCTGCAGGCGCACGCGGCCGATATCATCCGCCAGCGCCGCGGCGTGGGTCAACTCTGCCTGCGCTTCCACGTAATCTTTCTCCGCGAGCAAAGCCTCGCCGCGCCAGCGCCGCGCGACCGCCTCGAGTTCGCGCAGGCCGTTCGGCACGGCAATCGCGAGCAGTTCGTCACCGTACGCGCGGCAACGGCGCGCGTCGCCCGCCGCGAGCGCAATCTCTGCCAACCCGTCGATACACTGGATCGTCAAATAGCGCTCCGAGCTGCGGCGCGTTTGTTCGAGCGTGGCCTGCAGCGCCGGCGTGACGTCCTGCTGCCCGAGCCGCGACCGCGCGACGGCGAGGTGTGCGTCGATCGCGGCGCGCCAAAACAGGATGCCGTTGTCGCGCGCGAGCGCGAGTCCGCGCTCCAGTTGTTCAACCGCCAGTTCGTTCAGGCCGAGGTCGAGCAGGAGATGGCCAATGAAATCGAGGGCGATGAACTGATAGCGCGCCTGTCTGAGACTCTCGAGCCAGCGCAGGGTCTTTTGCATACCGGTCCACGCTTCGCCGTAGCGGCCCGTGCACGCCCGGACATGGTCGAGCCCGAGCAGTGTTGGTCCAAAGTGCCACTGCAAGTCCGCGGCACGCGCGATGTCGAGCGCCGCCTCGAAACTTGCCATGGCGCGCGGGTAGTCGCCGAGCCCCTTGGTACCGACGCAGGCGTGCCCGATCATCATCAGGTTCTCGGACTCGTAACTCTTGTCGCCGATGCCGCGGGTAAGTTCGAGCGACCGGGTGTAACACTCGATCGCCGCCGCGGGCTCCGCGTTCGCGAAGTACGCCTCGCCGCGGCCGTGGTAGGCCTGCACCGCAACGAGATCGGCGAACCCCGTGCGCTCGCAGATCTCGACCGCCTGCTGGTGGAATCCGATCGCCTGGTCGTTCAGCCCGGTGCTCCACGCGACCGTCCCAAGGTGATAGAGGGTGTCGGCGGCGTGGCGCTCGTCGTTCATTGCGCGGGACTCCGCCAGCGCTTCGGTGAGGCACGCAGTCGCCTCTTCATATTCGTCTGCGCGCCGATAAGCCATGCCCAACTGGATCAGCGCGTCACGCGTCTTTTCGCGTTCGCCGCCGGCGCGCAACGCATCAATGACGCGGCGAATGTCGGCGACGGCGCCTTGAGTCTGTCCGGCCTGTGCGCGCGCCGCGCCGCGCCGCTCGTAGATCGCGAGGCGTTGACGCTCGTCCAGTGACTCCGGGTGCGACTCGGACAGCGCGACCGCGCGATCCAACCAGTGCAAGGCATCGCGCATCGCGAACAGCGTCTGTGAGTGTTCTGCAGCGAGGACCAGGTAGCGGAGCGCCTTCGACCAGACGTGAGCGCGCTCGTAGTGCTCTGCAAGCTGGGCGTGGCGTTCGTGCGTAGCGCCTTCGCTGCGGCGTTCCAGAGCCTCAGCCACCGACTGATGCAGCAGTCTGCGCCGCGCCCCGCCGATATCACGATAGACCACCTCGCGAAGCTTGTCGTGGCTGAAG
Organism: Sulfuricaulis sp.; assembly: GCA_030650525.1. Classification (GTDB taxonomy): domain Bacteria; phylum Pseudomonadota; class Gammaproteobacteria; order Acidiferrobacterales; family Sulfurifustaceae; genus Sulfuricaulis. Next base: position 20,182 of record JAUSDQ010000228.1, on the reverse strand, counting down.
TCGTATACGCCGCCCTCCGGTTCCTCGCGCAGCAAACGGCGCTTGACGAGCGCCTCCACCGCGTCGAGCAGCGGCGCCTCGGGCTCGCGTGTCACGTCGAGGAGGGTGTCGAAGTCGAAGCGCCGGCCGAGGACCGCAGCGGTTTCGAGCAGCGGCCGGATCGCTTTGGGCACGTGCGCGAGTCGCACGCGCACGGCGGCACGCAACGCGTCCGGGAGCAATCCCGGTGTGCCGCTCGCGCGCGGTTCCAGCTGCGTCTCACCCTCGCTCAGGGACTGCAGGATCGACATCAGGAAGAACGGATTACCTTCGGTTTCGCGATGCAGGCGCTCGGCCAGGCCGGGTGCACCGAGGTTCGCGTCGGCAAGCGCCGCGACAATGCTCTCGGTGTCTGCATAACCCAGTCGGGCGAGCGGCACGCGGCGTGCGTTGGCCTCGCGGCGCAGACTCTCGATCAGTTGTGCGAACCGCTCGTCGCTGTCGACGGCTTCGTCACGATAGGCATAGATCACGAGCACCGGGCGCTGCGCGGCATGGCGCGCGAGGTAATGCAGCACTTGCGCGCTGGCGTCGTCGGCCCACTGGATATCGTCCACCATGAGAACCGCAGGACGACCGTCTCTCGATGCTTCGAGCAGTTGGTCCACGGAACGGGACAGGCGCGCCTGCCGCGCCTCGGGAAAATCGTTCGACAACTGCGGCAGGTCCGGAAATCGCTCGCCGACTTCGGGGACCAGTGCGGCGAGTTCGGCGAGCGACACGGGCGCCAAGGTGCGCAACGCCGCGTCCGATACGCGGTCGAGCGCGCGCGTAACAAGGTTGATCACGGGCTGATACGGCGTCGCGCGTTCGATCTCGTAGCAGTTCGTCGCGAGCGTTGGCAATTCCTGGGCATGTACGTAGCGCGCCGTCTCGCGCAGCAAACGGCTCTTGCCGATCCCCGGCTCGCCTTCGATCAGGACGGTGTACCCGGTGCCGACGGTGAGCCGCGCGATGAGTCCGATGAGCAGGCCGTACTCATGGCTTCGGCCGACGAAGGGTGTGGCATCGCTTGTGGCGCCGATGGCCGAATCGGGCGGGGAATGGATCGATGCGGCGGGCGCGTCGCTACCGAACGGCAGAGGTTCCAGTTGCAGACGGTCCGTGGCGTGCAGCGCACGTGCCGCATCGAGAAAATCACGCCGCTCCTCCTCGGGTACGGCGAGCGACGCGGCGAGCCGTTCAGCGAGCCGCCGCGAGGGGCGACGCTCATCGGCCTCGATCTTTCTGATGGTGAAACCCGAGCAACAGACCCGCTGGGCGAGGGCCTCCTGGGTGAGATCCAGCGCTTTGCGGCGCCGCCGCAACCAGTAGCCAAACGAATGCGTCCGCTCCTGCACCTCGTATGACCCTCTCCGTTGCTTTAGACGCGCCTGATTCTAGCAGTTCAGTCCCCGATTTTGTCCCGCTTTTTGTCCCGCTTTGCGGGACCCCACACCCACTCCCTCGGGGTGAAATAGGCATGTCGATCGGCAACACCAGATCCGGATCCGACGACGCGCAACAGGACCGCGTTACTGCACACAAGTCCTAATCCGCATATTAAGGAGAACAGCCATGTCAGCAGTCATTTCCGCTTCCACGCCCGCCGTTGACCTTGCGGCCGTGAAGAACAAGCAGCACCTTGCCTGGTCGGCCGGCGACTATGCCGTCGTCGGCACCACGCTGCAGATCGTCGGCGAGTCGCTGTGCGAAGCGCTCGACCTGCGCGCCGGCGAGCGCGTGCTCGACGTCGCCGCCGGCAACGGCAATGCGACACTGGCCGCCGCGCGGCGTTGGTGCGACGTCGTCTCGACCGATTACGTTCCGGCGCTGCTCGAGCGTGGGCGCGCCCGGGCGAGCGCCGAAGGCCTGCCGGTGCAGTTCGAGCAGGCGGACGCCGAGAATCTGCCGTACGCCGACCATAGTTTCGATGTGGTGATGTCCACCTTCGGCGTGATGTTCACGCCCGACCAGGATAAGGCCGCCGCGGAAATGGCGCGCGCCTGCAAACCCGGCGGCCGGATCGGCCTTGCGAACTGGACGCCGACCAGCTTCATCGGTGAACTCTTCAAGTTGATCGGCCGGTACCTGCCTCCGGCGGCCGGCGTGAAGTCACCCGCGCTCTGGGGCACCGAAGCGCGGCTGCGCGAGATCTTCGGCGAGCGGCTCGACTCGATTGCGGTCGAGCGCCGGAACTTCGTGTTCCGTTACCACAGTGCGGCCCATTGGCTGGAAGTCTTTCGCACCTTCTACGGCCCGATGCACAAGGCGTTCGGGGCGCTCGACGCACAGAAGCAGGAAGCGCTCGCCACCGACCTGATCGCCTTGGCCGAAAAGTTCAATCGCGCGACCGATGGCACGCTGGTGGCCCCGAGTGAGTACCTCGAGGTAGTCATCAAGCGCAAATAGTACGCGGAGTCGGCCATGAACGTCGCAGACAACGCGTCTGCGACGCCGCGGCCCGACATGATTGAAGTGCACAACTGATGATCTAAAGGAGAACAAAATGACTGAAGCTGATCGCATCAAATATCTGCGCATCGTCCTGGTGCTCGTTGGGTTAACCTTCACGTTCGGCATCTGGCCGCTTGGCATCGTCTGGCCGTCTGGCTGGGTTTGGCATGAAGCAGGTCGTTCGGAGTATCTCGAGATGATCCTCGGCGTCTATGCCACGCTTGGCGTGTTCCTGATGCTCGCCGCGCGCGATCCGATGGCACACATAAGCCTGATCTGGTTCACGATCTGGTCGAGCATCGTGCATGGCGGGATTATGGGTGTTCAGGCTATCGCCAATACCCGGCACATCGGACATCTCTGGGGAGACGTTGCAGCTTTGATCGCTGTTGCCATTGTCATGGCGATCTTGACCCCGCGTCAGGCCTTGGCAACAAGATGATCATCAGCAGCATAGCCTGTCCTTCAACCGGACGTGCAAAAAAAGCGCGTCCGGTTGAACTCTGAAATTGGCCTCACCGAGGGAGATTGATATGTCTACGCGATTGTTTTCGTTCATGGGTGGCGACACAGGCCCCTGGCGTGTCGCCGAAATGAGAGTGATAGCTGGAGAGCCGCTGCCAGCGGCGAGCAGGCTCGAAATCGCTTCCAGCTCGGAGATTCCATCCGATCCACAGGCGGCATGGGTTCTTCGTGGAATAACAAGCAATGAGCGGTATGTCGTTCGCGAGGAAAGAAGTCAAATCGTGGCCAAGCTGCTAGGTCTCGGGCGCCCCGAGGCAACGTGCGCGGCTCTGATCGCCATTCGAAAGAACGAGGCCTGGTGGGCGCTCACACAAGACGAGCGCCTGAGCATTTTTAAAGAGCAGTCTCACCACACCAAAATCGGGCTTCAGTATTTTCCTGAGTTAGCGAGAAGGCTCCACCACTGCCGGGATCTCTCGGAGAATGAACCGTTCGATTTCCTCACATGGTTCGAGTACGAGCCGACTCAAGAGGCGGCGTTCAACAAGCTGGTTGCCGAGCTGCGTGCCATAGAGGAGTGGAAGTATGTTGAGCGCGAAGTAGACATACGGCTCGTGCGCTATGAGACATAATCGTTGGGCGTCAATCTTTCCGCATAAAACCATCAACACAAAAGGAGAAATCACCATGCATCACCAAACCCTGCTTGGCCGATCGTTGCAAGCGGTATTGCGTTGTTCGTTGTTTTTTTCGTTGAGCATGAGCAGCTCGTTCGCGCTTGCACAGGCATCTGTACCTGAGCAGGCACTAACGCAAACCGCCAATGATGCTCAGCTTAAGTGGGGCCCCTGCCCGCCGTTCTTACCCAAAGGATGCGGCATCGCCGTTCTTCACGGCGACCCGGCAAAAGACAACCTCGACGTTTTCTTCAAAGTTCCCGCCAAGTCGACCATTCCACTCCATTGGCATACTTCAGCAGAACGCATGGTGCTGGTAGCAGGCGTGCTCCACGTCACCTATGAGGGTCAGAAGTCGGCGGTTCTCAAGCCGGGAACTTATGCGTACGGTCCCGCCAAACGACCGCACAAGGGCTACTGCGCAAGCACTGTCCCATGCATCCTTTTCATTGCCTTTGAGTCGCCATTGGATGCAGTGCCGGTCGAGAGCCAATCGAAATAGAATCGTTGCCGCCCAAGCCAGCGGTCAAGCGGGGCGCGCCAAAAGCGGCGCGCCCCTACCCCTGCGCTGGGGGAAGAAGGGCAAAGGAGTCATGTTCTATAAAGAGCCATTAGACGCTGTTGCTCTTGCGTTCACCTTTGAAGAGGCTCTATGTTACCTATGCGCTCGGCTGTCCCGGGCAAAGGAAACAGGGGAGAACGGCCATGGGCAAACGATTCGACAGCATTCTGGGCACCATCGGCAACACGCCGGTAATTCGCATCAACAAGTTGGGCCCCAAGGGCGTCAACCTCTACGTCAAGGTGGAGTCTTTCAACCCGATGGGTTCGGTGAAGGACCGGCTGGCCCTGGGGGTGATCGAGGACGCCGAACGCCGCGGTGAACTCAAGCCCGGACAGACGATCGTCGAAGCCACGAGTGGCAATACCGGCATCGGCCTGGCCATGGTCTGCGCCCAGAAGGGCTATCCCCTGGTCGTCACCATGGCCGAGAACTTCAGCGTGGAGCGGCGCAAGCTGATGCGATTTCTCGGCGCCAGGGTCGTGCTGACGCCGGCCGCCCAGAAGGGCTCGGGGATGGTGGCGAAGGCCGAGGAGTTGGGCAAGGCGCATGGCTGGTGGCAGCCGCGCCAGTTCGAGAACCCGGCCAACGCGGAGATCCACGCTCGAACCACCGCCGTGGAGATCATCGAGGACTTCGCCGATGTCTCGCTCGACTACTGGGTCACCGGTTTCGGCACCGGCGGCACGCTGAACGGCGTGTCGCGGGTGCTGAAGGAGAAGAGCCCGCATACGCAAATCATCGTCTGCGAGCCGGACAATTCGGCCATGCTGGCCAGCGGCATCGCACAGGCAAGGCACAGCGACGGATCCCACAGCGCGAGCCATCCCCGGTTCCGGCCGCACCTGATGCAGGGGTGGTCCCCGGACTTCATCCCCCCGCTCGCGGAGCAGGTCATTGCGGCCAGCCGCATCGACGGCTTCGTGCTGATCGACGGTAAGGACTCGCTGCGTTGTGCCAAGGAACTGGCGCGGCAGGAAGGCATCTTCGTCGGCATCTCGGCGGGCGCCACGTTTTCGGGTGCGCTGCGGGTTGCCCAGGCCGCGCCGCCGGGCGCCAACATCCTGTGCATGCTGCCCGATACCGGTGAACGCTACCTTTCCACGCCGCTGTTCGAAGACGTCGCCGTCGAGATGACCGAGGAGGAGCTCGAACTGTCGAGGTCGACGCCGGGATTCCGATTCGATGTCACCCCGGCGGCAGCACCGGCGTCAGTGGAAGCTACGGATGCCCTGGACGAAGCGGCCACCCGCGAGGTCGATGCACTGTTGGGCGATCCGGACCAGCCCGTCGTCATGTTCGCGCTCGAGTGGTGCGAGTTCTGCTGGTCGGTCCGAAAGGCGTTCTCAAAGTACGGCATCGCTTATACCTCGGTCGATCTCGATTCGGTCGCCTACCAGCAAGGCGATCGCGGCGGCAAGATGCGCGAGGCCCTCAAGCGCCGGACCGGATCGGTCACCTTGCCTCAGATATTCATCGGCGGCGACTTCGAAGGCGGCTGCACCGACGTATTCGACAGCCTGAAGTCAGGCCGGCTGCATACCCGCCTGCAAAAACACGGCGTCACCGTCGACCCGTCAGTCAAGGCCGACCCCTATGAACTTCTGCCCAAGTGGTTGCATCCACGTTGAACCTGCGACGATTCGGTCCTTACACGCGCCAAAGCCAGAACGCCTGCCAAGAGTGGCCCATCGCCCGATTACCAATGCGCCTCCAGCCCGGCCTTCCAGTCGTCCACGAATTTCCGGATTGAGTCGATGAAGTCCTGATCTTGTTCGGTACGGTTGATGGTGAGATGAATAACGGTATGCCGCGGGTTTGGTGGTCGTCCGGTGGTCACGGTCCATTGGAAGGCGTTGGGGCAACCGGGCAACGAAAAGCGTACGCCATCGCACAAATCCTCGCGGTGCGTATGGAACGTCCCCCACACGCAGTGGATTTCGCCGCTCGACTTGGCGTCGCTAAGCACCTTTTCGATAGAAGCACACCAGCGCGGCAGTTCGCCGATAGTCAGACGGCGCTGCAGCTCGGCAGCCGAGGCGGGAATAATTGTCGTGGCAAAGAATTCCATGCGTACATTTTAATCGGAAACTGACGTGGCTTTTCGGCATTGATAAAATTTAACATTTGTAGAATCAAGCTATTAGTATCTTTTAGCACATCAGAATGCCAAGGATGATGCCCATTATCCTAGCATCTTAAGAAACTCCTTCTCATCCAACATCGTCACTCCGAGTTCTCTGGCTTTGTCCGCCTTGGAGCCCGGTTCTTCGCCGACAATCACATAATCCGTTTTCTTCGAGACACTGCCGGCGATCTTGGCGCCTAATTCTTGCAGCCTGCGCTTGGCTTCGTCACGGGTCATGGTGCTGAGCCCACCCGTAAGAACAAAGGTCTTGCCCGTGAGGGCGGTGGATTTTTTGACGCGCGCAGGCTTGGGCCAGTAAATCCCGGCCTTGATCAGATCTCGAATCACGCCGCGGTTGTGCTTTTCATGGAAGAAACTGTAAATATCCTCGGCCATGGTCGGGCCGATGCCGTGTATCTGTTCCAGTGTCTCGCGGCTGGCATCCATGATGTCATCCATCGAACCGAACTGATCGGCGAGCAGTTGGGCCGTGGCTTCGCCCACTTGCGGGATGCCGAGTGCGTGGAGAAAACGCGCCAGCGTCGTGTCTTTGCTTTTTTCGATCTGCTCCAGAAGATTCTGCGCCGATTTTTCGGCCATGCGATCGAGGTCGGCAAGCTCGTCTTTCTTGAGGCGGTAAATATCGGCCACGGTTTTCACCATATCCTTGTCCACCAACTGCAACACCAGCTTGTCGCCCAGGCCCTCGATGTCCATCGCGTGGCGCGAGGCGAAATGCAGGATCGCGCCCATGCGCTGGGCGGAACACACGAGGCCGCCCATGCAGCGGTGCGCGGACTCCTCCGGTTCGCGGATCACCTCGGAATCGCAGACCGGACATTTCTTGGGCATGTGCCACTTGCGCGTGCGTTGCGGGCGCTTGTCTTTGATCACGCCGACGACCTCGGGTATGACATCGCCGGCGCGGCGCACGATCACGGTGTCGCCGACTCTCACATCCTTGCGCTCGACCTCGTCCTGGTTGTGCAATGTCGCGTGCGTGACGGTCACGCCGCCGACCTGAACCGGTTTGAGCACCGCCACCGGCGTGATCACGCCAGTACGACCGACCGAGGCGATGATGTCCTCGACCACCGTGGTCTCTTCCTGCGCCGGCAGCTTGTGCGCGATGGCCCAGCGCGGGGCGCGTGCGGTGTAACCTAGCTGATCGCGCGCCCGCAGGTCGTCCACCTTGTATACCACGCCGTCAATTTCGAACGGCAGCTTGTCGCGCTTGGCGAGGATTTCCTGATAATACTGGAGGCACTCATCCACACCGTGCATGACGCGGAAATATTCGGTGACACGAAAACCCCAATCCCTTAAATGCTTCGATACTTCTGAATAGCGGCGCGCCACGGGTTCGGATACCTCACCCAATCCCCAGGGGAAAAAACTCAGCGGGCGCGCGGCGGTGATACGCGGATCGAGCTGGCGCAGCGAACCGGCGGCGGCGTTGCGCGGGTTGGCGAATATCTTCGCGCCCTGTTTCAGTTGTTCGGCATTGAGGCGCGCGAAATCCTTTTTCGGGATGACGACTTCGCCGCGCACCTCCACCCGCTGCGGCCAGCCCTTTCCTTGCAAGCGCAGCGGCACGGTCTTGATGGTGCGCACGTTTGCCGTCACGTCCTCGCCGGTGCTGCCGTCGCCGCGCGTGCCGGCCTGCTGCAGCACGCCGTTCTCGTAACGCAGACTGACCGAGGTGCCGTCGAACTTGGGCTCGGCGGTGTAATCCACCGCGGTTTCGATCTCCAGGCTCTTGCGCACCCGCTGGTCCCACTCGCGCGCCTCGTTGTCGTCGAAGGCGTTATCCATCGAGGTCATCGGGATTTTATGGCGCACCTCGCCGAATTCGGTCAGTGGCGCGGCGCCGACGCGCTGGGTCGGCGAATCGGGCGTGATCAGTTCGGGATGTTCTGATTCGATCGCTTGCAACTCGCGCAACAGCTTGTCGTATTGCGCGTCGGAGATGACGGGTTGATCGAGGGCGTAGTAGCGGTAGTTGTGGTGATTGATTTCCTGGCGCAATTCTTCGGCGCGCTGGCGCCACTTGTCCGCATCGCTCATAAGGTCGCGGCTTCGTTGAACAGCTTGAGCGCCGTCTCGCTTCCCGGGGGAATGCCGAAGGCGCGCATCTTTTCCTCGATGTCCTCGATCTGGTGGTGGATCACCGCAATGCCTTTGTCGGTGAGCGGGCGGTGATTCTGGTCCTGAAGTATTCCACCCAGCGTGTCGGCAATTTCCCTGGCGGTCGCCACCATTTTGTCGAAGACGGCGCCTGGGTGATACGCACACGGCACGTTCATGAACAAGGTGAGTCCGGAGGATTCGAAGCTGTCCCAGGCCGCGGGGTCAAACGCCTTCGATTCGTGAAGATTGGCCATGCTGAACAGATAACGGCTGCCGGGGGCGACTTCATTTTTCAGATGAAAAATATTCATCGCGCCAAGTTCCAGGCCGGCGTGGCGCGCCGCCATTTCGATCGCCCGCCCCGGAAAGGCGGTGTCGCTGTTCGACACCACATGAATCCCGGCGATCACATCGTAGGTGTCGCAGAACTGCTGCAGTTCCTTGGCACGTTCGAGCCCCTGCTCGGGGGTGAGAGGAAATTTCGTGGGGCGCTGCAGCGCGTCCGCCAGCTGCAAGCCTAATTCGGTGAAGGTGTTTAATTCGGTTTCATCGACCGGGCCGCTGGTATCCACCAGCTGTAGCGCGAGCGTAAGATCGCCGTACTGCGTGCTTTGCGAATCGAGCTGGAGCTCCGACCAGTGCGAGCTGTGGTAGTGTTGGCCGTAAAGATGCCGCGCCTTGTTCAGCCGGTACTCGTGCTGCTTGTAGGGACCGAGCGCGGCATTGCGCGTGACCGGCTGTTCGCCCGGCAGATGAATGACGAAATCGATTTTGTCATCCGACAGGTATTCCCGGCCGGGCTCGGCCTTGCCACGGCCACGCGGCCGCAGCCCGGAGACAAGATTGAGCGGCATGGTAGCCACCTCTTCCAGCCTCTGGAGTTCCTTGCGCAGGATTTCCTGTCGCGGCGGTTCCTGGGTTGGCACCTCCACGTCTGAGCGCAACATCTTTTCGCTGCCGGCCTCACGCGTAGCATTCAGCAGGCTGGAGCGCGCGCGCGATGCATTCTCGGGAAAATCCCCCCTGGGCGTTTCCGGCCGTTCACGCGCACGGCGCGACCGCGACATGTCGTACGCGGTCACGGCAACGACAACAATGATAACAATCCCGATTAACAGCAGGGCATACTGCAGATTCATTACTGCGCGACCATCTCCATGGCTTGATCGACATCCACCGCCACCAGCCGCGAGACGCCCGGTTCGGACATGGTGACGCCAATCAGCACATCGGCCATTTCCATGCTGATCTTGTTGTGCGTGATGTAAACCAGCTGGGTCTTCTGCGACAGGGTTTTCAAGGTATCGCAATAACGGATCACGTTGGCGTCATCGAGCGGTGCATCGACTTCGTCCAGCAGACAGAACGGCGCGGGATTGAGCTGGAAGATGGCGAAGACGAGCGCCACGGCCGTCAGCGCCTTCTCGCCGCCGGAGAGCAGATGAATCGTGCTGTTGCGCTTGCCCGGCGGGCGCGCCATGACACCCACGCCGGTTTCGAGCAAATCGTTGTCGGTCATCTCAAGATGCGCGCTGCCGCCGCCGAAAAGCTGCGGGAAAAAGGCCTGGAAATACTCGTTGACCTGGTCGAAGGTCTCCTTGAAACGGGTCCGCGTCTCGCGATCGATTTTGCGGATCGCCTCTTCGAGCGTAGCCAGCGCCGTCGACAAATCCTCGTTTTGTCTGTCGAGATAGTTCTTGCGGGTGCTGGCCTCTTCGAATTCCTCGATCGCCACCAGGTTGATCGGTCCGAGCCGTTCAATGCGGGCGGTAATCTGCTCCAGCCGCGCGGTCCATTCCGGCTCAGCCGCCTCGGGCGGAAGCTCCTGGCGCACCGCCTCGGTCTCAAAACCGGATTCGCGCAGCTGCTCGGCGAACGTATCGCGCCGCACCACCATCTCTTGGCGCGTGACGCGCTCGCCTTCATGCTGCTCGCGGATCTCGGCCACCTGCCGTTCTTCTTGGGTACGGGCCTGCTCCTGCTCGCGCAAACCCGTTTCGAGATCGGTCACCGCCTGCCGCGCCGCATTGAGCCGCTCTTCGATAGCCAGGCGCTTCTCAAGTAATTCATCCAGCTGCTGGCGGTATCCGGGCACGGGGTCCTGTTCGGCGGATAGCAACAGCGTCAATTGTTCACGACGCGCGATGAGTTGTTGCAGCTGACTCGCGAGGCGCGCGTGGCTGGTGCGCGTGGCGTCAAATGAAGTCTGCAGTGTTTCGCGTTCGATCTCCAGGCGGTGCAGACGGTCACGCGCCTCGGTCTCCTGGTGGCGGGTCGATTCGACGGTTTCCTGCAAGGTCTGGCGATTCTGCTGTAGTTGCGCGCGCCGCTGTTCGTGCTCACCGCCGGTGGCCTCGGCCTGACGTAAAAGCACTTCCGCCGCGGTCGCTTCGGTCTGATCGCGATTGAGCTGTTCATTGACTTCATGCTGCTCGCGCTCAATCTGCGCGCGGCGGGATTCAAGCTGTGCCAGGCGCGCCTGATTGTGGCCCAATTGCTCGCGCAGACGCGCACGTTCGCGGTTGTTCTCATTCAGATCGCGGCTGAGTTCGTCGCGCTCATCTTCGAGATTCTGCAATTGCGTATCCATGTCGGCGAGCTGCGTCTGAAGATTGCCCAGCTTCGTCTGCGATTCGGCCAGCCCCGCCTGCAACACTTCGATTTCACGTTCGCGTAACAGCCACCCGGCGCGCGCGCCTTTTTCGCTGCCCAGGCTCAGCCAGTTACGACCGACCCAGGCGCCATCGCGCGTCACGATGGATTCGCGCACGGCGAGCTCGGTGCGTTGCGCCAACGCCTGCTCGAGCGTGTCGGCGGCATACACGCCTTCCAACAGCGGCGCCAGGTCAATGTCACCGCGTACTTTATCGAGCAACGCGGCACGCGCAGAAACTTGGCGCACCGACGCCGACATGCCGAGATCGAACAGGGAAACCTGCGACTGTGACAGCCGGGCGGCCTCGGAAGCCACGCGACCCAACTGGGACACGCACACCGCGCCAAGATTAATGCCCAGCACCCGCTCCACCGCCTTCTCCCAGCCGGAATCGACCTTGAGCAGGCCGGCCAGGCGCGGGGCTTTTTCCAATCCCTGGCCACGTAGCCATTCACTCAGGGTCGTATCGCTCTCGCCCTGGGCGGCCGCCTGCAGCTCGTGCAAGGAGGCCAGCCGTGCCTCGCTGCTTTGCACCTGTCCGCGCACTTCAGCCAGCTCTTCGTCGAGCTCGTCGCGGCGGTCGCGCGCTTCGCGCAATCGCGTCTCCAGGTCGCCGATGGAACGCTCCTGCGCCTCACAAGTCTCATCCAGTTCGGCGACCTGGGTTTGCAGGGCGCCGGCCGGCTCGTTCTCCAGTTCGGTATTAATAGTTGCAGCCTCTTGCTCGAGACGTGTCTGGCGCTGGCGCAATTGTTCGACATGCTGTTCCATCTGATGGATGCGCGCGGTTTGGACATCGCGCACCTTGGACGGCTCGGCCGCCATTGCACTGAAAGATTCCCATTCGTTCTGCCAGTCCTGCATGGCACGCTCGGCCAGCGCGCGCGCCGCCACCGCGGCATCGCGCGCGCGCAGGTGCTCGGCCAGCGCCGGTGCCAACTCATCGAGCCGGCGCTTGAGTTCTTCCAGGTGCGTGACATCCGCTTGCAAGTGCTCGGAGGCCTCGCTCCACGCACGGTTGATCTGCTCCTGTTCGCGCGCATGGTTCTCATGCATCTCACGCGCATATTGAATCGCCTGCTCGATACGCGAAATGTCCGCGCCCACGGAATAGAACTCCGCCTGCACGGCATTGAACTGGTCCACGGCCTCGGTTTGCTGGGAGCGGATTTTTTCAATCTCGGCTTCAATCGCGCGCTGCGCGGACAGCACCGCATCCAGCGCGGTTTGCTGCTGCGCCAGCAGCATATCCTGCTGCTGCACGCGCGCATCGAGCTCCAGCCAGCGCAGCACAAACAGTTGCGCGCGCGTCAGGCGCTCTTCCTGTTTCAATTCCTTGTACCGGGCTGCGGCCTTGGATTGCTTGTGCAATTTCGAGAGCTGCGTCTCGAGTTCTTTACGGATGTCATCCACGCGCGTCAGATTTTCGCGCGTGTGCTTGATACGGCTCTCGGTTTCACGCCGGCGCTCTTTGTATTTTGAAATGCCCGCCGCTTCTTCGATGAAACCGCGCAGCTCCTCGGGCTTGGCCTCGATGATGCGCGTCACCATACCTTGCTCGATGATCGAGTAGGCGCGCGGACCCAGACCGGTGCCGAGAAAAATATCGGTGATATCCTTGCGGCGGCACTTGGTCTTGTTGAGGTAGTAATCGGATTGGCCGTCGCGACCGGCCTCGCGGCGAATGGAGATTTCGGCATAGCTGGCGTACTGCCCGCCCGCGCCACCGTCGCTGTTATCGAAGACCAGTTCAACGGCAGCCGCCGCCACCGGCTTGCGCGAGTTGGAGCCGTTAAAAATGACGTCGGCCATGGAATCGCCGCGCAGCGTCTTGGCCGACATCTCGCCCATCACCCAGCGCACGGCATCTATAATATTGGACTTGCCACAGCCGTTCGGGCCGACAATACCAATCAGATTGCCCATAATGGGAATAATGATGGGCTCGACAAACGACTTGAAGCCGGAAAGCTTGATTGTTTTTAGTCGCATCGGATCTAATCGTAAGCGTCCCGCCTAGCGGCGTAAATTAAGCTACAATTTTACAAAGATTCCCAAGCCAATGGCCAGAAATGCCTGCCCAACCCAGTAAAAATCTGGAAACCTTCCCCAATCCTCGTCTGGACCGGGATTATATCATTGAGATCGCATGTCCGGAGTTTACCTGTTTATGCCCTAAAACCGGGCAACCCGATTTCGCCAGCCTGACCCTCGAGTATGTTCCGGACCGGCTGTGCGTGGAGCTCAAGTCCCTGAAGCTCTATATTTGGTCCTACCGCAACGAGGGGCATTTCCACGAAGACGTGACCAACCAGATCCTGAATGACCTGGTGACGGCCACGCGCCCCCGATTTATGCGCCTGCGGGCAAAATTCAATGTCCGCGGCGGCATCTACACCACCGTGGAAGTCGAACACCGCGAGTCCGGCTGGGTACCGCCGCCGCCAGCGCCGTCCGATTTACCGCGCGTGACCCAGGAACTGCCCGAAAGACAAATGCCGCTCGCGAGCACCAAGGCTACATTTAAACCCAAACCTGTGCCTGCGCCCAAACCTGCGGCCGCGCCTGCGCCCACTCCTGCGCCGGCACCCGTTCCTGCGGCTTCAACTCCGCCAGCCCCGGTTCCATTAATCAAACCACCGGAACCGGCGACCGCCCCCTCCGATTCACCCCCGCTACCGGGCAGCGATCGCTTTCGCATGCTGCGGCGCAGCCGCCGCAGCACGGATATGCCACCGGCAGCGGGAACGGCCGAAATCGAAAAAAGCCCCAAAAAAGTCTCAAAACGCGAGGACGGACTCTATATTGGCATCGATCTCGGCACCACCGGCTGCCGTGCCATCGCGATTAACGCCACGGGCACGATACAGGTCGAGATGAGCGCGCCGATCCCGGCCCCGGTCAGAAACGACGATCAGATTACGCAGGACCCCACCGTCTGGTGGACGGCGGTCTCCGGCTGCCTGCAAAACCTGCTGAAAAAAATCGACCCGCAACGAGTCGTCGCGCTGGCCGTGGACGGCACCTCCGGCACCCTGCTGCTGTGCGATGACAAGGGTAATCCGCTGACGCCGGCCGCCATGTATAACGATCAACGCGCGATAAACCAGGCGAAAATAATTGCTGCGCACGCCGCCCCTGACTCCGGCGCGCAGGGAGCCACCAGCGGGCTCGCGAAATTATTGTGGCTGCACGAGCGGAAACTCGACAAGCGCGCCCACTATGCCTTGCATCAGGCCGACTGGATCAGCGGCCGGCTGACGGGAAAATTTGGCCACAGCGACTACAACAACTGCCTCAAGCTCGGGTTCGATGCCGAGAAAATGGCTTGGCCCAAGTGGATTAACAAGCTCGGTTTCAATGTTGCTTTACTCCCGGAAGTTCACGTCCCGGGCGAGTTGCTCGGAACCGTCAGCGCGGATATCGCCAAAACTTTCGGTCTGCCAACCGATACCCAGATCCTGGCCGGAACCACCGACGGTGTCGCGGCATTTCTCGCCGCCGGCGCCACCGAGCCGGGGCACGGTGTCACCGCGCTCGGCACGACGCTGGTGCTGAAACTGCTCTCGGACAAGCCGGTATTCTCGCTGGAACATGGCGTCTACAGCCATCGCCTCGGCAAGTACTGGCTCGCCGGCGGCGCCTCGAATAGCGGCGGTGTAGTGTTACTACAGTATTTCAAAGTGGAACAAATGCGGGAAATGACGCCGCTGCTCGACCCGGAGAACTTTACCGGCCTCGATTACTATCCGCTGCCGGATACCGGTGAACGCTTTCCCATCAATAACCCGGAGATGGCGCCCAGGCTCGAGCCACTGCCCGGCAACAGCGTGGTTTTCTTCCAGGGCATGTTAGAAGGGATTGCCAGAATTGAGGCGCAGGGATACAAATTGCTGGAACAGTTAGGCGCACCCGCGCTATCCACGGTCTTCACGACCGGCGGCGGCGCGAAAAACCCGGTTTGGGAGCGCCTGCGCGAGCGAATCCTGGAGGTAAAGATGGAAAAGCCGCGTTCAGAACATGCCGCGTTCGGTTGCGCCCTGCTGGCAGCGGGTATGGTGACCAAAACGTTTTCGTAAGTCGTGGATCGAATCACGAAACATCCACGGCCCCTTCCAGCGTGCCCGACTCGCCCAAGTTGTCAGTCCAGAAAACCCTGAGCTTGTCACCGCTTTTGGCGCCCTTGAGCCGGAATCCCAGCAACGGGTCTTCGGAAACGCCGGTGCCGGTATTTACCACCACGACCACTTTGCCGTTGAGTTCGACATTCACCTTCTGGATGAAATGCGGGGGGATTTTCTTGTTGGTGTTTTTGTCGGTACGCAACCCGGTTTCCATCGGGTGAGTTATCAGCACCTGCAACTCCACCACACCATCTTGCAGGCGGGTACGCATTTTCATTTTGCGATCGGCCATCTAAATCATTCCTCATGCGTAAATTCACTAAGTCATTTAAGAACCAGGAACCCGGGGTCCTCCGAAAAATCCTGAGATAAAAATATCGATGATACGATTCTAGCAGATAAAGTCAGCTTCACTATAGACGCCGTTCCATGAATAAATAAAGTACCGGCACAATCAAAAGATTTACCAGCAGTGAAAAAAATAGTCCCATGACCACAGTAATGATGAGTGGATGCAGCACCATGGCGGCTCCCTTGACCAACATCAATGACAACATGCCAAATTGAGCCAACAGGGTAGCAACCAGCAGCGGACGCAGATAGAGCTTGGTCGCCCACAAGATATTTTTATGCAAAGATTTTCCCGGTTCCCTGCGCGCCACGATATACATCACGGTCCATGTCGCATATCCGGCCGTGACGCCGATCGATATTAATATCCCCAACCATACCGGCGCCGACAAGGGTAAACCAAAAATCAGCAGCGCGGCTCCGGCCCCAGCGAGCGAACTAACAGTTGTTAATGCGACCAGCAGCGCCATGCGAATAGAACGGTGCAGCAGTACTTGCACGGCAAATACCCATAACAGGGCCAAACCAAGCGCTTGCAAGTCTGGGCGGTGACCTTTTTCGAGTACTTTTCCAGATGGCCCGTAGGACAAGCGATATCCGGTGGGCAGTTTGAGCTGCCTGAGCGAATCTTGCGCCCGTATCAATGCCTGGCCCGGCGGCGATCCGGCCGCGAACGAAGCCGTCACCTCAATAATCGGAACTCCATTATGACGCCGAATCTGCGCCGGCGCGGCGGTCTGCTCAACCGTGGCGACATCGCCGAGATACACCGCAGGCCGGTCATCAAGCTCGCCCAGCAATAATATCCGCCTTAATGCCGTGGCATCGGCGGATTCTTCCGGGGGCAGGCGCAAACGTATGTCATAGCGATGTTCCGCGTCGCGAAAACTGCCCGCCGGAATACCGTTAAGCGCAATAGCCAGCGCCTTACCGGCCGCGATAATATCAATACCCAGCTCGCGGGCGCGCACTTCATCCATGCGTAAAGTAGGCTCCTCACGGGAAAGCTCCGCGGAATGTTTTACGTCGCGCAGGCCTGGCACGGCGCGCAGCCGCCGTGCGATGTCATCGCCGAGCCCGGCGAGGCGGCTGGCGTCCGAACCTTGAATGCGCAAGACAATTTTTTCGTTGCGCGCGTCGTCAAGAGATGGGAATTCCTGTGGCGCGACGAAAATCACGGCTGTCATCGTTCCCGCGAGGACCAGCACGCCGACCAGCGACACGCAAGGATGCCGCAAAAGCCGGCGCAACAAACCACGGTAAGACCGGCGTGCACGGACGACCCAATGAGCGCAAGCGGCATTACGCCGATTGATTCCACGGCGGCGTTGGCGGGCGTCGAATGCCGGCACCAGGATCAGCGCCAACACGGCCGCGACCAGCCAGGCACCGCAAAAAACCAGAACAAAGTCCCGGAACAACGCCTCGATCTCGCCGCCGGCGAGGAAAACCGGCATGAGTGCCGCGGGCATGGCGACCGCCGCCGCGATCGCCGGATTGACGGCGGTTACCTGGCCGGGCGCGGGCGGCGCCCTGTTTTCGAAGGTCAGTACGGCGCAGCCGCCGAAAAGCCCCACACCCAAAGCCAGAGCGCCCAGCGTCATCACGTCGAGCGTCAGATGGGAAAGCGCCATGACGATAAAAGTAGCCTGAAGCGCGGACCCGATGACAACGCCGAGAATCAAGGTGCGCCGACCGCTCCCCAGCAAAAGCCGGGCGGCCAGCAGCACCAGCGCCAGACCGGCAACCAGCGCGACCGCGACATGCCGGAGCGATTGCCGTGCTTCAGCGAGACGATTGGAAACAGGATGTAGTTCGATATTTTCAGGGATCAGCCGGTTCGCGCGCATCCATTCGATGTACGATTGAATACGTTCGGCAACCTCCGACGTGGCCGCCGGCAGCAGTTTGTGCACCGTCATCCTGATGGCCGCTGCGCCCTGATCGGATCGCGCTTGCCGGCTGAGCACGACCTTGGCCGCTTCCGACAAGGCAATGCTTTCACCGCCGGGCAAAATCACCGGTAACGCCGCCACCGCCGCCACATTGCCGGATAGCATCGCCGCGCGACGGCCCATGGCCGCCGGCGCGCGCGTGCCGGCATCGGCGTCGGGATTTTTCCTTAACGCCTGCAACACGTCACTGAACGCGAGCCCAAACCCCGCCAACCGCCGTTGATCGGGCATCACCAACACTTCACGCACGGCCCCGCCTTCGATATCGACCGTGGCCACACCGGATAACTCCTGAAGTTTATTGGCAAACTCGTCTTCCGCCCAATCACGCAGCGCCAGCATGTCGTGATGTCGGGAGCTGATGGTAAATTCCGCCACGATTGACGAGGCGTCGATTATCGAAACCATCGGTGGATCCACCGACGCCGGCCAGGATGAGTTTTCTTTCTCGAGACGGGCGGCAACATCCTGTTGCGCGGCATCCGTTTTACGGCGGTGGGTCAGGTGCAGATCGAGAACGGCGTTACCCGGCGACGTAACCGATGCCACCGCCGCCACGCCCGTAACGCCGGTAAGCGCGTGTTCCAGGCGGCGCGTAATCATTTCTTCAATCACCGAGGCAGTCACGCCCGGAACAGAAACTTGCACGCGCACAGTCGGGGCATCGCGCACGGGCAGGAGGTCGAGGGGAAGACGGCCGAGCGCGAAAAAACCCAGCAGCAAAATTGCCAGGGTTGCTACGCCGATAAGAAAACGATGACGCGAGGAAGGACGGGCGGCGGCTGGGGGCATGCGCCGCGTGCTCCTCAGTCCGGCGCGCGCGCGGGTGACAGCAACGGTTCGAGCTCGGTCAAGGCGCGTTGATACACCTCGCGCTTGAAGCTGATGATATGCTCAAGCGCGTTCCAGTATTCAATCCAGCGCCATTCAGAGAATTCCGGACGCTCGCACAGATTCAGACGCACGTCCTCGTCGCGCCCCAACAGACGCAGTAGAAACCAGATCTGCTTCTGTCCCCGGAAAGCGCTATTCGGATTACGGCGGCGGAAATCTTCGGGGATGTTGTAATGCAACCAGTCGCGGGTACGGCCCAAAATATCCACATGCGGCGTATCGAGACCCACTTCTTCCCGCAGCTCCCGGTACATGGCGACTTCAACGGCTTCCTTCGGGCGGATACCGCCCTGCGGAAACTGCCAGCCGTCCTGGCCACAGCGCCGCGCCCAGAAAACCTGGTTGTGGTGATTGCACAGGATAATGCCCACGTTGGGGCGGTAACCGTGTTCGTCTATCATTACAATCCCGCCAAAACCAAAATACGGTGAGAACTTAGGGTGATTTTTCCACGAAGCCGCGACGACAGCAATGCCGGACGAAACATCGGACGGCGCGTCGGCATCGTGCTGCTGACAGGCGTGCTGGGTCTTTCCGGCTGCGCCTCACCGCCCCGCATCCCCGCCAATGTCATCCTGCGGGATGCTCACAACAACGGCTACACCCTTGCCTTTGACAGCCGCTCGGAAACCCTCGCAACCGGTGGCTCGGAGGGCCGCATCCGCCTGTGGCGTTTACCGGACGGAAAGGAGCTCTTTGGATGGAAAGCGCACACCAACTCGTTGCAGGGGCTCGTGTTTCTCGACCACGACCGCGAATTGCTCTCCGCCGGGTACGACGGCGCACTCGCGCGCTGGACGCGCGACGGAGCACTGCTGAAACGCCTGAACACACCGGCACCGGTCACCAGCATGGCGGCGGATGAAGCCGCCAATCTCGTCGTCACCGGACACAGCGACGGGCATATACGCCTGTGGCGGCTCGCGGATTTTTCTCGCGCGCACGACCTGCATCCGCATCGCGGCGCGGTGCGCGCAGTGGCCTATCATGCCGCCACCAACCAACTGGCCTCGAGCGGAACCGATGGCCGCGTGTTTTATTGGCGAGGACGCGAGGAGCCGCGCCCATTACCCTCTCCACCCACGGACGCACAGGACCTGGCCTTCGCGCCCGACGGGACTTTTCTCATGGGCAGCGGCTGGTTCAATCTGTTCCGCTGGCGGCTCGATAACGGCGGCCTGCAGGTTCTGCCGACGGCGCATCACGGCATCGTCAAGTCGATCAGCTTCAGCCGCGACGGCCGGACGCTGGCGAGCATCGGCCGTCAGACCGACAGCGCGGTATATCTGCTCGATACCCGGACCGGTGTCGTGCTGAAGCGCTTTCAGCCGCATGAACTGTGCGGAAGCTTCGTGCGCCTCTCGCCCGACGGGCGCTATCTGGCCTCGACTTCCGACGACGCGAGCGTATATATCTGGGACCTGCGGCACCCGCTGCCGGAACGAAACTTCTATTCTGAAAATAAATAAGGAATCTCACCGCAAAGACGCAAAGAAAATCAAGGTGTAAATCTTTAACCCTTTGTTATGTTAACCTTTGCGCTC
Organism: Sulfuricaulis sp.; assembly: GCA_030650525.1. GTDB lineage: Bacteria > Pseudomonadota > Gammaproteobacteria > Acidiferrobacterales > Sulfurifustaceae > Sulfuricaulis. Next base: position 221 of record JAUSDQ010000228.1, on the reverse strand, counting down.
TTTGCGTCTTTGCGGTGAATTTTTCATCAGGGAATTAATTTGAGTCTCGCTATATTCGACCTCGATAACACGCTGCTGCGCGGCGACAGCGATCACGCGTGGGGCCGGTTCCTGATCGAGAACCACGTTGTCGACGGCGCGGAGTACGAGCGCGAAAACGAACGTTACTACGCCCAGTATCAGGCTGGCACGCTCGATATCATGGAGTTTCTCGCGTTCGC
>JAUSDQ010000105.1 GCA_030650525.1 Sulfuricaulis sp. | reverse complement strand
GCGACTCATCGCCGAGTTTCCTCGCCCCAAGCGCCACGCCTGACGGGCCAAATCAGCCTGTCTGCAGTACTTGCCCTACTGTGGCCGCCGGAGCCAACCTGCCTGAATTGGACCGGACTGAAATTGCTGATGGGTTTGGAGCGACGCGCGTGGTGCGCGCAATCAATCGAAGCATGAACTGAGCGTTGCTTCAGATCTCGATCTGCCCCTTGGAGCGATAGCTCTTGCCCTCGATGCGCACGGTTTCGGCGTGATGCAGCAGGCGGTCAAGCAGAGCGGAGGTGAGGACAGCGTCGTTGTTGAAGATACTGGCCCACTGCTTGTAGACACGGTTGGTGGTGATCAGGGTGGCACCGCGCTCATAGCGGTGGCTGATGATCTGGAACAAGCAGTCGGCACCGAACTTGTCGATCGGGAGATAGCCGAGCTCGTCGATGCACAGCACCCGAGGTTTGATGTAGCGATGCAGCGCGCGTTTGATGCTGCCGGCGGCGTGGGCGGCAGCCAGTGAATTGATGATTTCGATGGCTCCGGTGAACAGCACCGAGTGAGTGCGAAGGCACGCGGCATATCCCAGCGCGGTCATAAGATGACTCTTGCCGAGCCCGGTGCCGGATATGAACACGACGTTGGCATTTTGTTTGACAAAGTCCAGGTGGAACAGGTTCTGGATGAGCAAGCGGTTGATCTTGGTGGGCCAGTTCCAGTCAAACTGATCGAGTGTCTTGAGCACGGGGAAACGAGCCTGGTCGATGCACCGCTGCACGCGGCGATCTTCAAGCCCAGCGACCTCGCCGCTGAGCAATTCTGTCAGGTAGTCCAAGTGTGACCAGTGTTTGTCGGCGGCGGTCTTCGCCAACGCCTGATGATTATCGAGCATGAACGGCAGTTTCAACTTGCCAAGGTGGGAGCGCAGTACATCGACATTGGCATCGGCTTGATCAGGGCGTGTTCTCATCGTCAGTTCCTTCGTCGCGGTCGTAGATGGACAGATCGGGTTCGGGCAATTCCAGATCGAGCAGGTCGGCGCGCCGCGTGAGTTGCAGTGCGGCCGGTTCATGGTCGATGCGCCGTCGTGCGGCCAGGATATTGGCGATGTACTCGGCGCTGAAGGCCTGCAGCTCCAGCCCGTCGTCGAGCGCGCGGGCGACGGCCTCTTTGCCGTGCAACTCGGCCAAGGCGAGGATTTTGCGCAGGTGCACCCGTGCGTTCACGCATTTGGCTTCGAGTCCTTCGCGGTAGGCCTGGGCACGTGGTGACAGCGCCAGGAAGTGCACCAGCAGGCGCTGCTCGCGTGCGCTCTTGCGCTGTACCAGGAGCTGCCGGGCGTGCTCGGGCTCTTCGATGTCCTTGTGCCGATCCATGCTGCGCGGATGCCGCCAGACGAGTTGGTCGGCATCATAGATGCACACGCGCTCGGCGTAGGCCTTGAGCGTCAAGCGCTGGCCCGCGTAACGCGCGGGCACCGAGTAGTGGTTGGTGTCGAGCGGCACACGAAACTGCTTGGTGGCGCGCACCGTGCACACACGTCCCAGATCGAAGCCAGCCGGATTGAGCGGCCTCAGATGAGCGCGTTCGTCATCGAAGCGATCAATCGGGCGCTGGTGGGTCGCCCCGTGGATGCGCACGTTGGCCACCGTGTCTACCCACAGCGTGGCCGCGGGCTGCATCGCGGCGAAGTCAGCCAACTCGAGGCCGGCCAGGAAATTCTTTTTAACGTAGCCGACCC
>JAUSDQ010000102.1 GCA_030650525.1 Sulfuricaulis sp. | reverse complement strand
TTCCAAAGCCGGATGGATTTATCGCGACCGCCGGATAACAGCAACGCGCCATCCGGCGAAAACGCCACGGACTGAACGTAATCCGTATGCCCTCGCAGCACCTGTACGACAACACCGCCATCCACCTCAAACACCGCAATGGTATTGTCCGCCAGGCTCGCGGCTATCCAGCGGCTATCCGGCGAAAAGTCCAGCGACAGCACCGATGGATGGTTGGATAACATGCGCACAAACGTGCCCGTAGCGGCGTCCCAGAGGCGTATTGACTCACCGGCATCGCCTGAAGCCAGCCACTTTCCGTCCGGTGAATAGGCCAGGGACAGCACCTTGTCCTTGTGGCCGGCCATCCTGATGGCCTCCTGTCCGTTCGCCACCGTCCAAGTGAGCAGCGTTTTGTCGGCACCGCCGGAGACAATATATTTTCCATCGGGTGCGAACGCGATGGCGTAAATATCGCTGGTGTGCCCTTCCAGGGAATATACACGCTTGCCGCCGTTGACCTCCCACACGTACACGGTCCGGTCCTTACCCGCGGCGGCGACAAGATTTCCCTCCGGTGAAAATGCCACCGTATAGACCGCATAGCTCGGTCCACTCAACGCGCTGTGCAGTTTTCCCGTCTTGGCTTCCCACAATCTCACCGTGCCGTCATCGCCCGCCGAGGCCAGCCACATGCCATTGGACGAAATAGCCACGGCGTTGACGGCGTAACTCTGCCGCAGCGTGCCGAGCAAGGACCCCGTGGCCGTAACCCAAAGCTTGATGGTCTTGTCGAGACTCGCCGTGGCGAACCATTTTCCATCCGGCGAAAACACCACCGACTGCACCCAATCCTGATGGCCAACCAGTGTTTTGTCGAGAATTGAAGGGTAGGACATGTGTGGCGCGGCGGGTGATCCCCGCGTGAGCGATTCTTGCCGTGGCACGCTGTTCCCGGATAAAGGCGCCTGAGATTTTATTTCCGCCGGTTCTCTCGGCTTGACAGTGTGCTGGTCCAGCGTTTCCGTCTGATTCGGCGTCGACGACAGATCTTCCATTCCCTTCCAATGATTTTTCAGGTCGGACCAGTAAAGCACGCCGGCCACACTCAGGCTCGCCACCATGAGCCCGGCCGCCATCCAGCCGACGGCGGCTGAACTTGAGTCCTTCCTGGTTTTGGCCGCGGAGTAGCGTCTGGATGCCGGATTGGCCGCCGGCCGGTTGAATGTGGCGGGCTGACTGATGCTGCTCGCCTGACGTGAACGGCTGCCCTTCCCCATCAGGGCATCCTGGAATTCTCGTGCCGACTGCGGCCGGTCGCGCGGATAGACCTGTATAGCCCAATCGATGCATTCGAGCACGTGCCGCTGATAACTGTTTTTTCCCGCCTTGACCGCCGGAGTCAAAGGATCGACCTGGTACTTGAGGATGGCCTGGTAACGATCCAGCGCATCATCCGGTTTCTTGCCGCTGATGCAGCGATACATGGAGGCGCCCACGGCATAGACATCGGTCCAGGGGCCCGGCTGACCCTTGTCCGGGTACTGCTCCATCGGCGCATAACCATGAGTCAGCGCCACCTTCTGCATATGGGCCGTGCCCTGGCGCGCCGAGCCGAAATCAATCAGCATGGGGTTGCCATCCTTGCGCAGGTAGATATTCTCCGGCTTGATGTCGAGATGCAGCATCTCGGCCTCGTGCACCGCGTGTAATCCATTCAAGATCGGGATAAATACCTTCAAGAGTGTCGCTTCATCCAGAAGCGGGCCATTACGCTTGAGGTAATCGGCGAGACTCTGTCCTTCCTCGTACTCCATGACCATATAGGCCGTCCCGTTGGCCTCGAAGAAACGCAAGACCCGGACAATATTCGGGTGCTTGAAGCGCGCCAGGGCGCGCGCCTCCTTTACGAAGTTTTTCAGGCCGTGCTGGTAATCGCGCATCGCCTCGCGGGAAGGATTGGGCAGCACCTGGGTTTTGTCGCCCCGGTTGGCAATCTCTTGCGGGAGGTACTCCTTGATTGCCACCTCGGCGCCCAGAGACGTATCGTGCGCAAGGTAAGTGATTCCGAAGCCTCCATGGCCCAGAATCGACTCAATGGCGTACTCCACCAGCCGGTAGCCGGACTGGAGGGCACTTTTATGGAACGCGCTCATGTAACCGTCTCGCTGAACCCCAACTTAAAGCTGTCACCGCTTGGAGCTGTATTTCTGCATTTTTATTTTATGTTTCAAACTAGCGCCCAGTGCCCGAGTCGAACGGGCGACTCCCTTCCGAGACGAAGCTCCTTCAAAGGAAGTCGCCCTGCGCCACGGGATCCGGCGGCTACTGTTGATTATAGTTCACGCTTTTTTTCCGGGGCGTTTTCGCGGGGACTGCGGTCTACCCGCCCGCCCACGGGCCCTTTTTTCCTGGTAAGGGTTCTCTTCCTGCCGGCATTCAATCCAGACCGGCGTGCCGACGAGGTGAAATGCCTTGCGGAAGGTATTAGCGAGGTAGCGGCGGTAGGATTTGGACAGCGAGGTGAGTTGGTTTCCATGGATCACCACCCGGGGGGGGTTTTTCCCACCCTGATGGGCGTACTTGGGGCGGGCGCGCCGGCCACGCGCCAGGGGCGGGGGGGTGGCCGTCACGGCCTCCTGAAGCACACGGTTAAGCTTGGGGGTGGTCATGGTACGGTTAGCCGAGGCATAGGCTTCATCGACCGAGGGGAACAAGCTACCCACCCCCACCGCCTCGCGCGCCGAAATATAGTGAACCCGGGCGAATTCGAGAAACGACAGCTTGCGCTCGAGTTCGCGCTTGGCCCAGGCCCGGTCGGTTTCTTTCACCGCGTCCCATTTATTCACGGCCACCACCAGCGCCCGACCGACTTCCAGCGCATAACCGGCCAGCGAAGCATCCTGCTCGGCCACCCCGGCTTGGGCGTCAATGACAAGAATGACAACGTTGGCTTCATCGATCGCCTGCAAAGTCTTCAGGACAGAAAATTTTTCCAGCAGGTCCTCGATGCGCGTGCGGCGGCGTACCCCGGCCGTGTCAATCAGCACGTACTGGCGACCCTCCCGCTCGAGCGGCACGCGGATACTGTCGCGCGTGGTCCCCGGCGTATCGCAGACCACCACGCGCTGTTCGCCGAGCAGGGCATTCACCAGCGTGGACTTGCCGGCGTTAGGTTTTCCGATCACGGCGATGCGCGGTACGCCCGCTTCCGGTTCGATCTCTTCGGCGACGGGTAATGTCGCCAGCACGCGTTGCATCAGCTCGGTGACGCCTTCGCCGTGCGCCGCGGAAATGGCCAGCGGCTCCCCGAGACCCAGCGCATAATATTCCGCCACGACCGTGGCCGGGTCGCGGCCTTCGGACTTATTGACCGCCACCCACACCGGCTTGCCTTGCCGCCGCAGGTCGGCGGTGAGTTCGCGATCGATAGGATGAACGCTTTCACGGCCATCTACGATCAGAATCACGGCGTCCGCCTCGGCCAAGGCGGCACGCACCTGGACGGCGACGTGCGCTGTCATCTCACTGTTTTTTTTAGCCGACGCCAGACTGGCGACGACTCCGCCGGTATCCACGACAAAGTAGGGACGGTCGCCGAGGCGTCCGTCGCCGTACTGACGGTCGCGCGTCAGCCCGGGGGCATCGGCCACGATCGCCAGGCGACTGCGTGTCAGCCGGTTGAAAAGCGTGGATTTGCCGACGTTGGGCCGGCCGACGAGAACGACAACGGGTTTCATTTGAGATACAAAGAATTCACAGGATTAACAGGATTTCACAGGATTAACAGGATTAACAGGATTAAATTCTAGTTTATATCCTGTTTAATCCTGTGAAATCCTGTTAATCCTGTCTATTGTTTTTCTTTGCATCCTTTCGAAGGCCATCTAATTCTTCTCCAACCGCAACGCCGCCAGCGCGCCCGACTGGCTGCTCACGTACAGCGTGTCGTGGCTGGCCAGCGTCTGGGAGCGGATAGCGCTGTGACTGACCCGGTAACGCGCCACGAAATGACCATCCTCGCTCGACAACCAATGAACATAGCCATCGAGATCGCCGACGGCCACCAGTCCATCCACGTAACGTGGGGCATTCAGCTGGCGCGCGCGCAAATGCTCCTGGCGCCACACGCTCGCGCCGGTTTGCTGGTCAAACGCGGTAACCGCGCCGCGAGCGTCGGTGAGATAAAGATTATTAAGATCCGCGTCCATGCCGGAGAAAGTCGACACGTCCCGCGACCACAGAATTTGGCCGGTCTGCATGTCCACGGCAATTACCTTGCCCTGGTAACTGGCGGCATAAAGTATTTTGCCCACGACCAGCGGCGAAACGTCCACGTCCACCAGGCGTTCCACCTCGTTGCGTCCGTGTGGCTGGGCGACGGGCAGCTCCCACAGCAGCTTGCCGGCGCGTATCTGGATAGCGACTATCTTGCCACTGGCAAAACCGGTGAGCACCACGTCTTTGACGATCACCGGCGCCGCCGTGCCATGCAGGCTGAGTGGCGGTTCCGAGCGCTCGTACAACCACAGTCGTTTGCCGTCCGTCGCGGACAGACCGGCGAGTTTGCCATCGACCGACTGGATTACCACGACTCCGGCATGAATCGCCGCCGGCGCCAGCACCTGGCTCGACAGGCTGGCGGTCCAAAGCCGACGGCCGTCTTTCTGATCGAGAGCAATGACTTCACCTTTTTTAGTGGCCACCACCACGAGCCCGTCGCCCGCGGCGGCGGCGCCCGTCACCAGCTGCTTTACCTTCATCTTCCACAGCGTGCGGCCGCTGTCGGCGGAAAACGCGCTGACGCGCCCCTTGGGGTCGGACGTATAGATCACGTCCCCGTCCAGCGAAGGTGACAGCTTGACGGCCTTCTTGACGGCGCTGGCGCCGGTATCCGCGGTCCAAAGTTCTTTCACCCGTTTCTCGGCGGTGAAATCCTGAAGCTTGGCGGGCTCTTCGAGCACAATCTTGCTGCCGCCACACCCGGCCAGCAGCCACACCGCGCAGAAAAGTGTTACACCATTTTTCACGGCTTCTGCTCCGGTCCCAGATCGTCAAGCTTCATGTTCAGTACCGGGGCATAGGGCGAACCCGCCGGCAAGCGTTTAAGCGCCTCACCAAAAGCCGCGCGTGCCTCCTGGTTTTTCCCTTGCGCGGCATAGATGTCGCCTTTCAGTTCCTCATATTCGGTCTTGAACCCCGCTTGGTCTTGGACATCGAGCAAGGCCAGCGCGGCGTCCTTTTCTCCGCCGGACAAATAAAGCCGCGCCAGTCGCAGACGCGCGGCGTGAACCGTTGCCGTGTCATCGGCATTTTCCACCGCCCACTGCAGACGCTTGCGCGCCGCGGCCATGTCACCTGAATCGAAGTCCATCCGGGCCAGGATCAGCGCCGCCATCCCGGCATAGGGTGTCGAAGCATGATCGTTAATCAGCGACTCACCGGAATAGCGCACGAGGTCCCGTTTGTTGGCGCGATAACTTTGCAGCATCTGCTCATAAATCACTGACGCGGCCTGGCGACCCTGCTCTTTATGCTGGGTCCAATAACGCACGCCGACCAGAATGGCCGCGCCCAACAGCACGCCGGCTATCAAGGCGGGCCCATAGTTTTTCCACCAATCTTTAAGTTTATCCAGCTCTTCCTGGTCAGCGTAAGCGCTCAAGGCTGCTCTCCCCTTTCAGTCATTTTTTTCAGAAAATCGATTAATGCGTTCTGTGCCACTTGTGTTTGCGTTTCACTGTCTCGTAAGTTCTTCACGGTAACCGAATTATTCCGGACTTCTTCCTCGCCGAGGAGCAGCGCATGGTGCGCGCCGCTGCGATCCGCGCGTTTGAGTTGCGCCTTCAGACCGCCGCCCCCGCAATTACATTCAATGCGCAGACCGGCGTCACGCAGGCGCTCGGCAAGAACCAGCCCCTGTTGCTCAGCGCTCGCGCCCAGCAGCACCAGATATATTTGCGGCCGCGCTGGTTGCGCCCCTAGATCTTGGTGCGCCAGCAATTCGGCCAGGCGTTCCATGCCCAAGGCAAAACCGGCGGCCGGCGCCGGCTTGCCGCCCAGCTGTTCCACCAGGCCATCATACCGGCCGCCGGCACAGACTGTCGACTGGGCGCCGAGCCGGTCCGTGGTCCATTCGAACACAGTGCGGGTGTAGTAGTCGAGCCCGCGCACCAGCCGCGGGTTGACGGTAAAGGCGATGCCCGCCTGACCGAGGTATTCGCCGAGTTTTTCAAAATGTGCGCGCGCGGCGTCATCCAGATGGTCAAACAGGCTCGGGGCCTTGGCGATAACCTCCTGCATGGCGGGATTCTTGCTGTCGAGGATGCGCAGCGGATTCTTGTCCATCCGCCGCAGGCTGTCTTCATCCAGATTGCCGCGTTGCGTCTCCAGATAGCGCATCAGCTCGCGCCGGTACACGGCACGAGACTCGGGGGTGCCGAGCGAATTGAGCTGCAAGCCGAGCCCCTCGAGACCCAATGCGCGCCATAGGCGCGCGCACAGGAAGATCAGTTCAGCGTCGATATCGGGGGTGTCAATGCCGAAGGCCTCGACACCCATCTGGTGGAATTGCCGATAGCGGCCTTTCTGCGGACGTTCATGGCGGAACATGGGGCCGGCGTACCACAGACGCTGGATCTGGTTGTGCAGAAAACCGTTTTCGATGCCGGCGCGGACACAACCGGCCGTGCCTTCAGGCCGCAAGGTGAGATTGTCGCCGCTACGGTCCTCGAAACTGTACATCTCTTTCTCGACAATATCGGTCAGGCTGCCGATGGAACGCGCGAACAGCTCGGACTTTTCCACAATCGGCAGGCGGATCTCGCGATAGCCGTAGGCGTGCAGCACATCGCGCGCGATCGCTTCGATCCGTTGCCAACGCTCCACGGTATCCGGCAGCAGGTCATTCATGCCCCGTACGGCCTGTATGGCCTTGCTCACTGGAGTGTCCTCAGCCGGTCTGCTTGATGGGAAAAACTTTTTTTCCCGGCGGTGTCTCGCCCTGCTCCCGGCGCCGCTGCAATTCCCCGCGAACCACGCGCTCGATCTCATCGGCCAGCTGCTCGTTACTCACCTTATGATCCGGCTTGCCGTTGATATATAGCAGGCTCGGGTTACCGCCCGCCAGCCCGACGTGCGCCGCCTTGGCCTCGCCCGGACCATTGACGCAGCAACCGATCACGGCAACATCGAGAGGCTCTTTGATATCTTCGAGGCGCTGTTCCAAGGCATTCACCGTGGCGATGACGTTGAATTCCTGACGCGAGCAGGACGGACAGGCGATCAGGTTGATGCCTTTACTGCGGACGTGCAGCGCTTTCAAAATATCGAAACCCACCCGCACTTCTTCCACCGGATCGGCCGCCAGTGAAACGCGAATGGTATCGCCGATCCCTTCCGCCAGCAGCATCCCCAAACCAATCGCCGACTTCACTGCGCCGGAGCGTAAGCTACCTGCCTCGGTGATACCGAGATGCAGCGGTTGATCGATCAGCTTGGCGAGCTGGCGGTACGCCGCCACGGCCATGAATACGTCCGAGGCCTTGACGCTCACCTTGAAATCCTGAAAGTCGAGCTTGTTGAGTATGTCGATATGGCGCAGCGCGGACTCTACCAGCGCCTCCGGCGAGGGCTCACCGTATTTCTTCTGCAAATCCTTTTCCAGCGATCCGGCGTTCACACCGATGCGGATCGAAATGCCGCGATCGCGTGCCGCTTCAACGACAGCACGCACGCGGTCCTCGCGCCCAATGTTGCCCGGGTTTATGCGCAGGCAATCGGCGCCCAGTTCAGCGACACGCAACGCGATCTTGTAGTCGAAGTGAATGTCCGTTACCAGCGGTAGGGAGACCTGTTGCTTGATTTTTCCAAAGGCCTCGGCCGCCTCCAGGGTCGGTACCGACACACGCACAATGTCAGCGCCGGCGTTTTCCAGCGCCTGTATCTGGGCCACGGTGGCCGCCACGTCCGTGGTCTCGGTGTTGGTCATGCTCTGCACGCTGACGGGCGCATCGCCGCCGACGGCGACTTTACCGACCATGATCCGGCGACTCACGCGCCGTTTGATGGGATTCTCGCAAAACATCAATTATTCACCGCTGGATTTTCGCCGAGCGTAAAGCGCGCCACTTGGCCGCGCCGGTGCCGGCTGACATCGAAATTCTGTCCATTAAATTCTATCCGGACCCCATCGGCATTGCCGAGAAAAACACTGAAAGGCGCCACCCCCTCGATGGAAATACTGCGCCCCGCCGGCACATTTTCATAAAGTAGCTTGTTGTCACGGGCGTCACGCACGTCCGCCCACGACTCCTGCGTGGCATGGAGCACCAGCCGTGACCGCGCTACCCCGGGCGGAATATCCGCCGCCTCGCGCTTGCGTGTCAGCGCACGGTCGGCCGGTGCTGAAGCGGCGGTACTGGCCTGCTTCGGCGACTGGCCCGGCGGCACGTTCGCTATCTTGCCCGACACCGTCACCTGATCATTCGCCAAACCCGCCTTGACCGCCGGAGGCGGCGCGGGAGCGGCGGCGACATTCGGGGTCAGCATCGGTTCGACCACGGCGCGGGCGGGCGGCTGGTTCAACGCCGACGTTATCACGCTGTCACCTTGGGTGGCGGAAATAGAAGCATTCGCGCGCGCGCGTTCCGATTCATCCATGGACGTCTGACCGATGGCGGCAGGCGACGAACTTGCTTGTTCCGGAGGTTCTTCGTCACTGCGCCACCAGAGATAAACCAGTCCCAATACAATCGCGACCACGCCCACGGTCGCCACTTTGATCAATCGGTCGCTGCTCGTAATCTGCGGCGGCGGCGCTGATTTAGGAAGCGCCATCGGCTTAACGGGGGTCGAGAGGCTGCCGTAAGATTCAAGGATCTTCTCAGGCGACAACCCGAGCAACTGCGCATAGCTGCGCAGATAACCGCGTACGTAAGTAGGCCCCGGCAGATTGTTATAATCATCCTTTTCAAGCGCCGTGATCTGTTTCGACGACAAATGCAGCATCTGCGCCACGTCCTCCGGTGCCAGGCGCAAATCCTTGCGCGCCTGCTGCAGCAAGCGACCCGGCCCGGCTGGAACCGCGTTAATATCAGGTGCGGACGGATTGGTATTTTCCATAACCTATTTCTTCATCCCGGTCGCGGTGTGCAATTGTCCAGCTTCGGGCGAGGTGGGAAATTTAGTGCGCAACCGTAGCGCATAACTGGCTTTGGCATTCTTGTCGCGTAGCGCGTGCTCGATCTTCACGGCCAGCAACAGGGCTTCCGGCGTGTCCTCGCTCGATTGGAAATAACGCTCGATGAAGCCTCGGGCGGGCAGGCTCTGGCCGGAATCTAAACTCAATTTTGCCATGTGAAAAAGCGCCCCGGGAAGCTTCGGATTGATCTTCAGCGCCTCGCGTAAATATTTCTCGGCAACCGCCGGCGAAGGTTTTTTCATCAGGCAAATGCCGGCGTTCAAATTGACTTCCGCGGTATAGGGATAGAGCGCATTACCCGCGGCCACGTCTAAATGCCGGACGCCTTCGTCCAGCTTCCCGCGATCGCACAGGAAAGCGCCGTAATTGTGCAGCGCTGAGGGGTTTTTCCCATCGCTGGCGATGGCCTGGCGGAAAAACCGCTCCGCTTCGGAGTAATCCTTCAGGCGCCATTGCAGCACCGCCATGATGTTATTGGCCTGCGAATTTTTCGGAGACTGCTTGAGCGCCTTTTCCAGTTCTTGCTTGGCAACGTCCAACTGGCCGCGTTGCAGATAACCGGCGCCGAGCATGACATGCGTCTCGGTTATTTTTTCCTTTTTCTCCTGTTGCGCCTCGCGCTTCGCGGACGAGGCACATCCGGCCACCGTCACGACCAGGAGCAACGGGATCAGCTTGAGCAAACCGATGTTCATGGCTGAATCGTCCGCGCCATCAGGCGTTGACGGCGGCGCGTGCGGTCCTGCACCCGTCCGGCGAGCTGTCCGCAAGCGGCGTCAATATCATCGCCGCGGGTTTTGCGGGTAATCGTCGTGAGCCCGGCGGCAATCAGCACGTCCCGAAACCGGTCGATGGCTTCCTGGGATGAGCGCTGATATTGAGTCTGCGGAAACGGATTGAAAGGAATCAGGTTCACCTTGGACGGTACCGTGCTGAGCAGCCGGACCAGTTCATGCGCCTGGTCAACGCTGTCGTTCACCCCATCGAGCATGACATATTCAAACGTCACGCGGGTGCGTGGCGAATCGACGCAGTAGCGGCGGCAGGCCTCGAGCAACTCATGAATCGGATACTTGCGGTTAAGGGGTACAAGCTCATCGCGCAGCCGGTCGTTCGTGGCATGTAACGATACCGCCAGACTCACCGGACACTCCGCACGCAGGCGATCCATGATCGGCACCACGCCGGCCGTGGAGAGCGTCACGCGCCGGCGCGACAACCCGTAGGCGTAATCGTCGAGCATGAGGCGTATGGCGGAGACCACGTTGTCGAAATTCAGCAATGGTTCGCCCATGCCCATGAGCACGACATTGGTTACGATGCGCTCGGCCTTCGGATCGCGGCCCAGGGCACGGTTGGCCACCAGCAATTGCGCGATGATTTCGGCCACGGTCAGGCTGCGATTGAATCCCTGATGTCCCGTGGAACAGAACGAGCAATTCAGGGTGCAACCCACCTGTGACGACACACATAGCGTGCCCCGCTCTGCCTCGGGGATGAACACCGTCTCGATGCAGTTTCCATCATCGAGCCGTAGCAACCATTTGCGCGTGCCGTCCGCCGCAACCTGGTCCTGTACGATTTCCGGTGGACGGATCTCGGCGACATCCTTCAGGCGCGCGCGCAATTCCTTGCTCAGATTGGTCATGGCATCGAAATTATCCACGCCATACTGGTGAATCCACTGAACGACCTGGGTGGCCCGAAACGGCTTGTCGCCGATGCCAATAAAAAACGCCTGCATCGCTTCGCGATCCAGGTTCAGCAAATTGGTTTTTTCGGCCGTGGACAAGGTAAATCTCAGCAGGGACGTGCGGCCGTGTCGGGTCTCATCAGCGACAGGAATCGTACAGCGGTCATGCCATCTCCGGTGGTTCACAAAAAGAATCGCGCAAACTATGGAAAAAAAGGGACTTTTACATCCGTCCTGGACGTATAGTGTAGCGTCTGACCGCTGGTCAGACAAATGAAGCTATACCCTAGGGCCCAAAAAAAGAAAAAATTAGACAGGATTTACAGGATTAAAACAGGATTAACAGGATTTCTTGACTCTAAAATCTTTAATCCTGTAAATCCTGAAAAATCCTGTTAATCCTGTCTATTTCATTCTGTTGGAGGCTCTAAGGAGAACCGTAACGGCGCCTCTCTGCCCTCAATCCCCGTGTTCCTCCATCCAGGCCATCTGGATGGCCTCAAGGATTTTTTCCCCGGAGTGTTCGGGCTTATCGTCGAAATCCGGCAACCCCATGACCCAGCGGTGCAGGTCGGTAAAGCGCACGGACATCGGGTTGACGTCCGGGTGCTGCTCGCTCAACTCGATCGCGATTTCCCGGGTATCGGTCCATTTCAGCCCCATGGGTGGCTCCTCAGTGTTGCTCGGAAACAAGATTGATGGTGTATTTCGGTATCTCGACAACCAGGTCCTGGTTTCCCACCTTGGCCTGACAGGAAAGGCGCGACTCGGGCTCCAGCCCCCAGGCCTTGTCGAGCAGGTCTTCTTCCTTTTCTTCGGCGGTCTCCAGACTGTTGAACCCCGCGCGCACCACCACATGGCAAGTGGTACACGCGCAGGATTTTTCACAGGCGTGCTCGATCGGGATACCGGCGTTGAGCGCGGCGTCGCAGATACTGATGCCCGGCTCCACCTCGATAGTTTTCCCTCCCGGACAAATCTGCGGATGCGGCAAAAATGTCAGGCGCGTCATGACGGGGTTTTATCCGGTGACACACTGAACTCATCGACTTTGTGTCCCGCCAGCGCCTTGCGAATATTCGCATCCATGCGTCGCCCGGCAAACGCCTGCGTCGCGGCGTCGAGCGCCTTGACGGCCTGCTTGATGCGGGCCGCTTCGTTCCCTGCGCGCGCGGCTTTGAGGTTTTCCAGCGCACGATCGATTTCAGTACGCTCGGCCGTGTCAAGCAACGTCCCGTCCGCGGCCAGCGCCGCTTGCACGGCTTCGATCAGTCGATCGGCACCGACCTGCTGCTCGCGCAGTGAGCGCGCCTGCTCGTCCTCGCGGGCATACGCGATCGATTCGCGCAACATGCGTTCGATTTCATTATCCGTCAGGCCATAGGACGGTTTTACCACCACACTGCTTTCCACCCCTTTGGTCAGCTCTTTGGCCGATACGCCGAGCAGACCATCGGCGTCAATCTGGAATGACACACGAATGCGCGCCGCGCCGGCCACCATGGGCGGGATGCCGTGGAGCTCGAAGCGCGCCAGTGACCGGCAATCCGCGACCAGCTCGCGTTCACCCTGCACGACATGGATGAGCAACGCCGTCTGGCCGTCCTTGAAGGTGGTGAAATCCTGACCCTTGGCAATGGGGATCGTGGTATTGCGCGGGATGATCTTCTCCACCATGCCACCCATGATTTCTATCCCCAGCGAAAGCGGAATGACGTCGAGTAACAGCATTTCATCGTCACGCTTGTTGCCCACAAGAATATCCGCCTGCAACGCCGCGCCAATGGCGACCACTTTGTCCGGATCGATATCGGCCAGCGGCTCGCGCCCGAAGAACTGCAAGACTTTTTCGCGCACACGCGGAATACGTGTCGCACCGCCCACCAACACGACACCATCGATGTCATTGGCGCGGATTCCGGCGTCGCGCAACACACGTTTACACGGCGGAAGCGTGCGATCGATCAACGGATCGATCAGCCCGTTCAACTGATCCCGCGTCAGCACGCTTTCCCACGCGCCCTGATAACCACGCTGAAGATGAAGCGATGTGCGCTCGGTTTGCGTCAAGGCTTCCTTGGCGGCGCGGGCGTCGCGCAACAGCCGGCGCAGCTGCCGGTGGTCGGCGTCATCCTGGATACCGGCTTCACGCATGATCCACTCGGCGATCGCGTGATCCATGTCGTCGCCGCCCAGCGCGGAATCGCCCGCCGTCGCCAACACCTCGAACACCCCGCGATTCAAGCGCAGCAGCGAAATATCGAACGTCCCGCCACCCAGGTCGTAAACCGCATAGATGCCCTGGGGATTTTTATCGAGTCCGTAGGCGATGGCAGCGGCCGTCGGTTCGTTCAGTAGCCGCAACACGTTGAGACTGGCCAGCCGCGCCGCGTCCTTGGTCGCCTGACGCTGGGCATCGTCAAAATAAGCCGGCACGGTGATGACCGCGTCGGCGATATCCGCGCCCAAGGTTTTCGTGGCGCGAAGTTTGAGTTTTTTCAGGATTTCGGCGGAGACGGCCACCGGGCTTTGATCGCCGGCGGCGGTGCGGATGCGGGGCATCGCCGAATCTCCGCGGGAAAATTCATACGGCAGCGATTGGCCGAGCTTGCGCACATCCTCGATGCCGCGCCCCATCAACCGCTTGACGGAGGCAATGGTGTTGAGCGGATCTTCATGCGCGACCGCGATGGCGGCGTGACCGACAATCGGCTCGCCCTCGGCCAGGTACCGCACTACGGAGGGCAGGAGATGGCGGCCCTGCTCATCCGGCAGCGTTTCGGCCACGCCGCTGCGCACGCAGGCGACGAGCGAGTTCGTGGTACCGAGGTCGATGCCTACCGCATAACGGCGCGCGTGTGGCGCAGGGGTTTGCCCCGGTTCGCTGATTTGAAACAATGCCATGGATATCAAAAATCAGACAGGATTCGCAGGATTAAAAAACAGATTCACAGGATTACTTACTCTATAAATCTTAATCCTGTGAATCCTGTCCATTTCATTTTGCTAGATACTCTTTAGTTCAGTTCTTCTTCGAGGTTGTCGATTTCCCGGCGCAGCTTTTCCAGAAACTGCATTTCCCGCACCGCATTGCGGGCTTTTTTGTTCGTCTCCGGCGTGTCTTCCATCAGCGCGCGGCGAAACTGTTCAATCCCATCCTGCAGGCGCTGCTCGATCCGGTTCGCCAGTTCCGCCAGATGTGTCTGCGGATTATCAACCCGCCTCACTTCATCGAGTTTTTCGCGCAACTCCATCTGTTCCATGAGAAACGCGGGATCCATGGCGGTATCGGTTTCGTCGCCGAGATCGATGCCGCGCAAACTCAGGAGATAACGGCCGCGCCGAACGGGGTCTTTCAGCGTCTGAAAGGCCTCATTGATCAGCGCCGTCATTTGCAGAGATAAGCGGCGATCCTGATCCGAGGCGTTGGCGAATTTGTCCGGGTGGACGCGACGCTGTACTTCACGGTAACGCGCCGCCAGATCGCCGGTATCGATATCGAACGTCACCGGCAATCCGAAAAGTTCAAAATGATTTTTACCCGGAGCGGAGCGCATACCGGCGGCGCTCGCCGTCTCAGATGTTGAAGCTCTCGCCGCAGCCGCAACTGTCCTTGACGTTGGGGTTGTTGAACCTGAAGCCTTCATTCAGTCCTTCACGGGTGTAATCCAGCTCGGTGCCGTCAAGATATATAAGGCTCTTCGCGTCGACAATCACTTTCGCACCGTGACTTTCGTAAACCCGATCTTCGGGTTCGATCTTGTCGGCGTACTCGATGACATACGCCTGGCCCGAACAGCCCGAAGCCCGTACCCCGATGCGCAGGCCTTCGCCCTTGCCGCGCTTTTCAATAAATTTACGCACGCGCTCGGCGGCGGCCTGGGTCATGGTAATTGCCATATCGGTTACGCTCTCTGTGCCTGTCTTGCTGGAACGGTTCAAGCGGCGTCGGCCTTGGAAACCTTGCCGCCGGCCTTGGCCTGATAATCCGCGACCGCGGCCTTGATGGCGTCTTCCGCCAGCACCGAACAGTGAATCTTCACCGGCGGCAGCGCCAGTTCCTGGGCGATCTGCGTATTCTTGATTTTCGCGGCATCCTCGAGGGTCTTGCCCTTGACCCACTCGGTCAACAGCGAGCTCGAGGCAATGGCGCTGCCGCAGCCGTAGGTCTTGAATTTGGCATCCTCGATGACGCCCTGTTCGTTGACCTTGATCTGCAGCTTCATGACGTCGCCGCAGGCGGGCGCGCCGACCATGCCGGTACCGATGCTCGGATCGTTCTTGTCGAACGCGCCGACGTTGCGCGGATTCTCGTAATGGTCCAATACCTTGTCACTGTATGCCATGGTTGTATCTCCTGAAAATAATCCAAATATTCTGTGTTAGTGTGCCGCCCACTGTACTTTGCTGAGATCGACACCTTCCTGGTGCATCTCCCACAGCGGCGAAAGCTCGCGCAGCTTCGAGACCTTTTCCTTGACCAGCGTGGCCGCGTAATCGATTTCTTCCTGCGTGGTAAAGCGCCCAATGGTAAAACGTATCGAGCTATGCGCCAATTCATCGTTGCGCCCCAGCGCCCGCAGCACATAGGAAGGTTCAAGACTGGCCGAAGTGCAGGCCGAACCCGAGGACACCGCGATGTCCTTCAGCGCCATAATCAGCGACTCGCCCTCGACAAAATTAAAACTCATGTTGAGGTTACCGGCCACGCGGTGTTCGAGATCGCCGTTGACATAAACCTCGGGCATATCCTTAAAGGCATTGAGCAGGCGGTCGCGCAGCATGCGGACGCGCTCGTTCTCGGCGGCCATTTCCGCTTTCGCCAGACGATAGGCCTCGCCCATGCCCACGCACTGATGGGTCGCGAGCGTTCCGGAACGCATACCACGCTCGTGCCCGCCGCCATGCATCTGCGCCTCGAGGCGCACGCGCGGCTTGCGCCGTACGTACAGCGCGCCCACGCCCTTGGGCCCGTAGGTCTTGTGCGCCGACATCGACATCAAATCCAGATTCATGGCATTGACGTCGATCGGCACCTTGCCGGTGCTCTGCGCCGCGTCCGAGTGAAACAACACGCCGCGCGCGCGCGTTATCTTTCCGATGGCGGCCAGATCCTGAATGACACCGATCTCGTTATTCACGTGCATGACGGAGACGAGAATCGTGTCCGGCCGGATGGCCGCCTGCAATTTATCGAGATCGAGCAAACCGTTGGGCTCGGGATCGAGATAGCTCACCTCGTAACCATCGCGCTCGAGCTGCCGGCAGGTATCGAGCACCGCCTTGTGTTCGGTCTTGCCGGTAATAATATGTTTGCCCTTTTTGCTATAGAAGTTCGCCACGCCCTTGATTGCGAGGTTATCGGATTCGGTGGCACCCGAGGTCCAGTCGATTTCCTTGGGATCGGCGCCGATGAGCGCCGCCACCTGAGCACGTGCCGCTTCCACGGCCTCCTCGGCATGCCAGCCGAAGGGATGCGAGCGCGAGGCCGGATTGCCGAATTCGCCATCCAGCGTCAGGTATTTACACATCTTTTCCGCCACACGCGGATCGACCGGCGTGGTCGCGGAGTAATCGAGATAAATCGGTTTTTTCATGTTTCCTTGAAATAAGGCCGCATCGCGTCCAGCACCCGCGGGTCGAGGGGTGTGGTGGCGTGGCGATCGAGATAAACCGGCATACGGAAACCCGCCATGGGTTGATGGTTAATGTGCCGCCGCCTGCATGCGCCCTTCCTGGCGTGAGGCGACCTCTTGCACATGCGGCTTGGTAACCAGGTCGCCCAGGGTAATTCCGTTCAGAAATTCATGAATGCGCATGCTCAGGTCTTCCCACAACTGATGCGTCAAACACGCCTCATCGCCATGACAGTTTTTCTCACCGCCACAACGCGTGGCATCGATGTTTTCATTGATGGCGACAATTATTTCGGCGACCGAGATTTTATTCGGTTCCATCGCCAGAGTGTAACCTCCGCCTGGACCACGGACGCTATCCACCAAACCGGTGCGACGGAGTTTGGCGAACAGCTGCTCGAGGTATGACAGGGAAATACCCTGCCGTTTGGCGATATCCGAGAGTGTCACGGCGCCTTTGCCGTAGCGCAGGGCCAGGTCCAGCATTGCCGTTACGGCATAACGACCTTTGGTTGTCAGTTTCATGGGGTATATTCCTACGCAGTTTATGTACCAATATGCAAGTTTACATACCTGATAGTTTTAGTCAACTATTCTCTTTGGGCCTATCTCTTTGCGGATAGTCGGTTGCCGGGGATTCCTCGAGATTATTGACATCGAGAACCGGTATTTCGAGATTTACCTTAATTCCCGCCTTTTCCAAGGCAGATGAGAGATTTTTCATTTTACGATCAACGAGATGCATGTGATCCAGCATCAAATCGATGGCTTGGGCCACCGGATCGGGCATTTCCGAACTCTGACCATAGGCATCGAAGCCGATTTGCTTGGCCATCGCCTCGCGCAACTGGGCCTTCGTATCATCCTTTTTAGGACCGATGACTCGCCCCGGAATCCCTACGACCGTGGCCCCGGCGGGTACATCCTTGACCACCACGGAATTGGAGCCCACGCGCGCATTATCGCCGATGGTGATAGGCCCTAAAATCTTGGCGCCCGCTCCCACGACAACATTATTGCCCAGGGTCGGATGGCGTTTTTCTTTTTTCCAAGCGGTCCCACCAAGAGTAACTCCGTGATACAGCGTGACATCGTCTCCGATTTGAGCGGTTTCGCCGATCACCACGCCCATGCCATGATCGATGAAAAACCGTCTACCGATCTGGGCGCCGGGATGAATCTCAATGCCAGTCAACCAACGCGCCAGCTGGGAAAACATCCGCGCCAGCCAGTGCAGGCGCCAGTTCCACAGTCCATGCGCGAGGCGGTGAAATGCCAGCGCATGAATTCCGGGATACACCGTGAGCAACTCGAACATGGATCGTGCTGCCGGATCGCGTAGAAAAACGCTATTCAGGTATTCGCGTAAATTTTTAAACATGGCTATGTTATTGGTGACTAAAAAATATTATCGATATTCTTGAGCATTTATGTCAAGTTTTATCACGGCGTTGCTGAACAGACGTCAGTATGCCACGCAAAATGTTTAACTCGTTATGGTCAAGACCGGCACGGTTGAACAACCGCGTTAAACGACGCATCAGCAACCGCGGATTCTCCGGGTCGAGAAAACCGATCTGTTGCAGCACCTCCTCCAGGTGCAGGTAATAACGCTGCATGTCCTCGCTGCTGACGGGCTTACCCTCGCGGGCATCCGCGGCACTCGCGGTCGTGCCGGCAAGCACGGCCCGAAGAATCTCATAGGCAAGTATCTGCACGGCACACGCCAGATTCAGCGAGGGATATTCCTTGTCAGAAGGAATAGTCACCAAAAAATGACAGCGATCCAGTTCGGTATTGAGCAATCCGGTGCGCTCCTGGCCGAACAGCAGCGCCACCGGCCCGTGTTGGGCGCCATCCACCAGCCGGCGCGCACAGGCTTCGGGCTCGAGTTCGGGCCATTCGATGTAGCGTGGCCGCGCGCTGGTCCCGATCACGAGATGACAATCCTTGAGCGCCGCATCGAGCGTTGGGCAAATTACCGCGCCTTGCAGCACATCATCGGCACCCACGGCGCGGTCGGTGGCTTGCGGGCTCGGGAAATTCTCGGGCGCAATCAGATACAGGCTCCGCAGGGACATATTCTTCATGGCCCGCGCCGTGGCGCCCACATTTCCCGGGTGGGTCGGACGAACAAGCACAATTCGGATATTGGCGGGAACCATGAATAGGCCGGTATGGGTAAGCGGCGCCTATTCTACAAGCTTCCGCCAGCGACTTCCGCTTTTAACCCGGGGATGGGGCCATTACAATGCACGGCCACATTCGACGCATTCCCGCTCACACAACCAGCCAGGAAAATACCATGCATCCCATGCTCAACATGGCGGTTAAGGCGGCGCGCAGCGCCGGCAATATTATTATGCGTCATCACGATCAGCTGGATCGCCTGACCGTGGAAACCAAGGGGCGCAAGGATTACGTCAGCGAGGTGGACCGGATGGCGGAGAATGAAATTATCCGCATACTGCGCGCCGCCTATCCCTATCACGGCTTCCTGGCGGAGGAAACCGGTGCTCAAACCGGCGACGAATACGTGTGGATTATCGATCCACTCGACGGCACCACCAATTTCCTGCACGGTTTTCCCCATTTCGCCGTCTCCATCGGTCTCAAGCATAAAGACCGTCTCGAACAGGCGGTGATCTTCGATCCGTCGCGCGACGAGCTGTTCACCGCGTCGCGCGGCAACGGCGCGCAACTCAATGACCGGCGCATTCGGGTCAGCCGCGTCACCGAGCTGGAATACGCGCTGCTCGGTGCCGGCT
Source organism: Sulfuricaulis sp. (assembly GCA_030650525.1). Classification (GTDB taxonomy): domain Bacteria; phylum Pseudomonadota; class Gammaproteobacteria; order Acidiferrobacterales; family Sulfurifustaceae; genus Sulfuricaulis. The sequence continues at coordinate 14,175 of JAUSDQ010000102.1, read as the reverse complement.
TTCCGTTCCGCTCGCACCATCACATGGAACCCTGGATAAATATGTTGCGCGACTTCATGTTGAACACCAGCGGCATCCGGCGGCCGGGCTCGGCCGCGCTCGACCTGGCCTATGTCGCCTGCGGTCGTTACGAGGGGTTCTGGGAAATCGGCTTAAGTCCCTGGGACATGGCGGCCGGAGCGCTGCTGGTCCAGGAAGCCGGCGGTATGGTCACCGATTTTTCCGGCGACCAGACTTATCTTGATAGCGGGAACATCATCGCGGGCAACCCAAAGATTCACGCCGAAATGCTGCGCCGTATCCAATCGCATCTGCCGCCTGAATTATCGCGTTAAGATTGCTGAATCTCCGACAGTACATCCGCGAATACCATCGACTCGAAGACATTCGAATGCTCGACGCGCTGCAGCAGACGAACCGTGCGCAGGCTCGCGCCCGCATCCGCCAATAACAGGTTGCTCCCGGTTGCGAAGACGCCGCGCGGCAACATCAATGTCGCCGGCCGCTTCAGGGCTTCAATAGCCGGTAGCAACAACGCCGGCTGGTAGTCGGGTGTCTTGGCACCGCGCGCCAACGCCACGGCGACCGGTTTTACGCCGGAGGCCAATAATTCAACACCCATCTCAAGGCTGCCGGCTTCGGGACTTTTCATCCAACGGACAACACCGGCCTTCCAGCGTCCGATCTCATCCATCTGCTGAATGCCGACCACATCGCCCACACGCACATAGGTATGCGAGCCGCCTTGGCGCACCAACTGTAAACCCTTGGGTGCGGTATCCTTGACCTGCCAGCGGTCCACGCGAAACACGCTGCTTGACGTGACACCAATATCTTTTGTATCCATCGCCGATGACGCTGGCTGCTTATCAACCGGTTCATCGAGGGCGATGAAGTCTTCGTCCGGATTCGCCTCGTGAACGATGTCCTGCTCGATATGCGCCGGCAATATGAATCTGTCATCGGCGGCATCCTGGTGACTTGCCCTGGCGGGCGGTGCGAACGGTTTCTGACCGCTGGCAAAAAAATGCAACGCCGGAATGCCCGCACAAACAAACGCCGGACCGCCGCGCGGAATGCGCGAATGTTGCCGCCGCGGGACCAGCCCCCAGGAGCGCAACATGCGTTGCAGAATATCGAGACAAACCGAGTCCAGACCATCCACTCCCAGCGATAGCGTGCGGGCGCTGTCGCCCTTCTGCAGGCGCTGGATAAAAAACTGGATCGTGCGCAGCAGCTCAACCGCATCCAGTAACAGCAACCGCCCATCTTGCTGGAGTTGTACATCGCGCGGGAAAGACACCGGCGGTGAGTCGGCCGTCAAATCGATCAGAAAATGTCCGGCGGGGTGCGGCACCTCGAGATTGTCGCGCAGCGCGGCTTTGGCTCCCCAATGGAGCAGAAAACTTTGTACATGCCGGCATTCGTTCTGCGGCAACTGGTAGGGATTGCACAAGCCGAGCAGGAGAATACGGATGTAATCGTGTGTCAGCGTGGTTTTCGCGGCGCCGGGAGCGGCGGTCTCGACGATTTCCGCCGCCAAACGATGCTCCACGGCATAACGATAGATCGCGTGAATCTCGCGCCACAGCTCCGGTGGATAAGGCATATAAACCTGATACGAATGCAACAACACTTCGCCGAGGTAATGCATGGCGCGCTCAAGCGCATTCGCCCGTAGCGGTTTCTTGCCCCAGCGCAATCGTTGCCGCTCCAGATCCTGAAGACAGCCTTTGTAGCCATACGCCATTTCCATATGAAGCTGACGGATAAACTCGGCGAGTTGCCGCTTTTTCGCGGTCAGCGGCAGTGCCGCCCGTGCAAAATAAGCTTCGAGGGCGGAGGTGACCTTCGTGACCGGGTCCTTGTACAGCTCCATCAATTCAAAACGGCGGGCCGCGTCCAGGTCCTGGCGATTAAGGGTATACAGGGCTTGGTAGATTTCGCGCGCCGACTCGGCGCTGTCCGCGAGCGGCAATGAGGCCAGCCACGCACGCGCGTAGCGTGGGTCGGTTTCAGCCATCCAGGCTGAAACCTTTTTTGCCGGCAGCGAAAGGTTGAGTCCCGTCACTTAATGACTCCGTGGCGTCAGTGCCAAGGTATTTCCGAATACTATCAAACGATTATATAGCACAAATTGGGAGATTCCGGTGTCTGTCCGGTTCCGGGTTGGCGCTGGAATAGCGCTGTAAATCACACATAGCGCAGGGATAATCGTTGAAATAGCTTATTCCCTGCATTCAGCCGCGCGTGTATCATTCGGCGCGTTTAAATGGTGGAGAGGGTCGATGACTTACGTGGTCACTGAGAGTTGCATCCGCTGTAAATACACAGATTGCGTGGAGGTTTGCCCCGTGGATTGCTTCCACGAGGGACCGAATTTCCTGGTCATCGACCCCGATGAATGCATTGACTGCACGCTCTGCGTCCCGGAATGTCCGGTGAACGCGATTTTTGCGGAAGACGATCTGCCGGAAGACCAGAAGCAGTTCACGTCGATCAACGCCGAGTTGGCCAAGAAATGGCCGGTCATTACTGAAAAGAAACCCGGCCCGCCGGATGCCGCCGAGTGGGAAGACAAGCCCGACAAACTGAAGTACCTTGAGCGCTGACGCCGCGATTCTTGTCATCCCTTACGGAGCAGATCCGCTAGCCCATCTTGCCTCGTTGTTGCTTGCCAATCACCGGGATCAGCTTCCTGATTTAAGTCGTCAAGCGGTCCTGTTCCCGCACATCAGCGCGGTACCGCGATTCCGCCGGATATTACGCGAACAGGCGGCCCAACACGGTTACGCCGCCCTGCTCCCTCCCGATACCGGCACCCTGGCTTCCTGGGCCGGCAGGTTTGCCAGTGAGAGCAAACGCCGCCTGAGTGCCACGGCACGTGAAATTGTGCTCCTCGACCTACTTAACGACTGTCGTGACTGGCACGATCAATATCGTGTTTGGCCACTGATCGATAGCCTGCTCGCGCTCTTCGATGAATTGACACTCTATCAATGCCAATGGCCCGATGATTCCAACGAATTTATCCGGCAGATCGCCAGGAATTTCGCCCATGGCAGGGATGATTTCGCCCCCTTCGACAATGAAGCGCGACTGGTGCACTCCTTGTGGGCGGCCTGGCGCCGGCGCCTGATACAAAGCAATTTTCAGGACCAGACACTCCAGTTGATGGATGGCCTGACACGCAGCCTCGAACGGATACCGGCGGATACACATATCTACCTGGCCGGATTCACCGATTTCTCGCGCGCGGAAACCCAGTGGCTCAAGACGTTACACGCGCAACGCCGCGTGACATTACTGATGCAAGGACAGCTCGGCGATAACCACAGCAGCCGGGAAAATCCGGTCGCACGCATTCTGCATGAGCTAGGAACCATACCGGCGCCTGCCCCATCCCATGCTGACGCGTACTCAGCCTTCCTGGATCGCGCCTATGCCTGGACCGAAGCCAAGCTGCTCGAACGTACCCGCCGGCAAATCGCGGCCGCGCCAACCAGTCCGGCACGCGGACGCCTGACCATTCATGAGGCCACCGATGCCGAATCCGAGGCGCGCGCGATCGATCTGCAAGTGCGTCGCTGGTTGATAAAAGGTTATCGGGACATCGGCATCGTCACCAACGACCGCAAACTCGCGCGCCGCGTGCGCGCCCTGCTGGAACGCGCCAACATCGGGTTACAGGACGCGGGCGGCTGGGCGCTTTCGACCACCAGCGCCGCCACGGCGCTGGCGCGCTGGCTGGAATGTCTTGAGCAGCATTTTTCCCATCGGCCGTTGCTCGATCTGCTCAAGTCGCCATTCCTCCACCTCGGATTTGAACGCACGGAATTCAGCCGCCTGGTATCGGCGTTTGAGCAAGACGTCGTGCGCGCGCAAAATGTCGCCTCCGGTCTCGATAACTACCGCTTCAGCCTCGATCGCGCCGCAGAAGATTTGCACAAGCACTTCGGCGCCGATGTGGCCGGAACATTGGCGCAACTACTCGACCGGCTGGAAAATGCCGCGGCCTCGTTGACCGCGCTTCTGCCCGTGCCACAGCGGCCCGCGCTGGCTTACCTGGAGGCACTCCAGCAAAGTCTGAAAATCCTGGGAATAGCGGAAAGTTTCGAAAAGGACGCCGCCGGACGTGAACTGCTGGACGTGCTGGAAGAAATGCGGGGTGCCGCCACGCACGGAGGGCTGCGCCTGACCTGGACAGGATTTCATCAGTGGCTGAAACGAAACATGGAACAGCGCCGGTTCCGCCCACCCATGCAAGGACGCGGTGTCGAGCTGATGGGCTTCACGGAAAGCCGTCTCTATCGCTATGACGCGCTCATCGTGGCCGGCGCCTTGCGCGAACACCTGCCGGGACCACTACACGCCCCGCCATACTTCAACGACCAAGTGCGTGCTGAATTGGGATTGCCGGCCTTGGCGCGGCGCCATGGCTTGCTGTTCCAGGATTTCCGCCGGTTGCTCGAGGCCGCGCCGCACGTCGTCATCAGCCTGCGCCGCGAACACGAGGGCGAAAGGCTCGCCCCCAGCCCCTGGGTGGAACAGCTGCGCGCCTTTCACAAGCTGGCCTATCGCGATTCGCTCGATGATCCTGAATTGGAATGGCTGGTACAACAGCCTGACGCCACGATCGTGAATCGTGACGCGCCCCTGCCGGTCCCCGTGAACCCGCCTGCCGCACGCTTACCCGCCGCCATGCTTCCTGCGCTGATCACGGCCACCGGTCATCAACAACTCATCGACTGTCCGTATCGGTTCTTCTGCGCCAGCGGTCTGAATCTCATGCCGGAGAAAGAAGTTCGTGAAGAAATAGAAAAAGCGGATTTCGGAAAATACGTTCATCGTATCCTGCAGGCTTTTCATGCCGGCCTGTCCGGACTGCCCGGACCTTGGCAGAAACCGCTCAATGATGACAGCCTCGCGGAGGCTGAAGCGCTGCTGCAGGATATTTCACAGAAAGTCTTCGCGGCCGGCCTGCGGCGGCGTTATCTCACGCGCGGCTGGCTTTATCGCTGGCAAGCATGCATTCCTGCTTATCTCGAATGGGAAAAAGGGCATTCCGCCGGTTGGCAGGTACAAGCGGCGGAGGTGAAAATGCAGCGCGCTTATCGTGACGGTGAAGTACACGCGACGTTATCCGGGCGTATTGACCGGCTGGACCGTGGCACGGATGGCTTGCGTATCATAGATTATAAAACCGGGATTGTTCCCACCATCAATGAAGTCATGAGCGGCGAAAAAATTCAACTCCCGTTCTACGCCCTGCTGCTGGAAAATGAGAACGTTACGCAAGTGATGTTTCTGTCGATACAGGACGGCAACGTCGCTGCCAAATCGGTGCTCGAAGGTGAAACGCTGGCGCTGTTGCGTACCGCCGTCCGTGAACGACTGATGCTGCTTCAACACCGCTTGGATGACGCGGCATTACTGCCCGCCTGGGGCGACGCGGAAACTTGCGATGTCTGTGACATGGAGGGCCTTTGCCGGCGGGGCATGTGGCTCGATCAGACGCAGAAGCCATGGTAACCGGACAAAAAAAGAGGCGGCCATTCTTGGCCACCTCCGGTATATCTACTGATCACATTCTTGCGGAACGCATCCTTGCATTCCTTAAGACATCCCTAACTACGTCCCCTGTCGTCAGCTGCGGTATATCCGTATTGGGCTTCCGTTCCTCCATTAACTATAGGCGCGGGCCACGAAGATGCAAGCGCCGCTTCTTTCGAGAAAATCCATTGATAATGAATAGAAATCATGAGGTTATGAGAAAAGCCGGAATGCCTGCCGCTTTTTTGAGCAGATTCACATGATCGATATTCCGCTCGCCACGGCCCCGGAAAACAATGTGGTCGTCCATGCGGCGGCGGGCACGGGCAAAACCTGGCTGTTAACCAGCCGTATCATCCGGCTGTTGCTCGCGGGCAGCGCGCCCGGGGCGATTCTGGCGATTACCTTCACGCGCAAAGCCGCCGGTGAAATTCAAGAACGCATCGCCGCAAGACTGCTGGCGCTTGCCAGCAGCGATGAAGCAACGCTCGTCAAGCACCTCACCGAACTGGGGGCCAAAACAGATCAGTCCGTCCGTGAAACAGCGCGCGGCCTTTATGAGAAACATTTAAACGCCATTCATATTCTGCGCGCGACCACTTTCCATTCGTTCTGCCAGGAGATTCTGCGGCGTTTTCCGCTTGAGGCGGACGTTCCCGCCGGATTTGAGCTGGTTGAAACAACGGCGGAAATCGAAGCTGCCGCCTGGCTGGCGCTCGACCGGAAATTGACCCGGGAAAAGGAAAGTCCAGTGGCCGAAGCCTTGGATTTGCTGCTGAAGGAATGCGGCGGGGTGCTGAACACTCGCAAGGCATTGAATGACTTTGTGGCGCACCGCAGCGACTGGTGGGCGTACACCGAAGACGCCATCGATCCGGTGATGCTATCCGCCACACGGCTACACCAACTCCTCCAGGTCTCCGAGGACGTCGATCCCCTCGCCGCATTCATGCAGGATCCGACGTTACGCCAACAGCTCATGCGCTACAGCGAACTGCTGGCTGGACATCCGACGGCGACAAACCGGAAATTCATCGAAAAATTATCGCGCGCCTTATCCGATCGAATGCCGCCCACGCGCGCCTTTACCGGAATCAGTGACGTGCTTTTGACCGGCAGCGGCGAGCCACGCCAGCTGAAACTTTCTCAAACCTTGGTGAAAAGTCTGGGCGCCGGCAAGGCGGATGAATTGGTCGAACTTCACGAAGCAATGACCGCGCACCTGCGCGCCGCACAAAAAGAATACAAGCGCCACTGGACGTACCTGGTTTCGCGCGCCTGGTATACTTGCGGCGAGGCGCTGCTCACGGAATATCAGCGGCTCAAGGCGGAGCAAGGCTTGCTCGACTTCGCCGATCTGGAATGGAAGACCTACCGCCTGCTGAAACGCAGTCAGCACGCGGAGTGGGTACAGTACAAACTGGACCAACGCATCGATCATTTGCTGGTGGATGAATTCCAGGACACCAATCCGACGCAGTGGCGGTTGCTGCTTCCGCTGCTGGAAGAGATGGCCGCCGGCGATCCGGAACGCCGCCGCAGCGTGTTTCTCGTGGGCGATGAGAAACAATCCATTTACCGCTTCCGTCGCGCGGACCCGCGGCTGTTCCACACCGCGCGTCTGTGGCTCCAGCAGCAGGCGCAGGCCCAGACCCTCACACAACACATTTCCTGGCGCTCGTCGCCCGCCATTATCCGTTTCGTGAACATCATCTTTCACCGTGACAGCGCCGACAGTTCCGATGCCGCCGGTGATTATTCGCTACAGGATTTTCTGCCCCACGCCACCTATCGTGAACATCTGTGGGGCCGCGCCGAGTTGCTGCCATTGATCCGGCAAAAGCGCTCTAACAGCGATGCGGCCGGCCCAGCATGGCGCAATCCGCTCGATCGACCGCGTCTGACCGATGAGGATATTCGACACCGCGAGGAAGGCGACCTGATCGCCGGGAAAATCCGTGAGCTTCTGGGGATGCCGGTAGTGGACGGAGCGTCCCTGCGCCCGCTCGCGGGGAGCGATATCATGATTTTGCTGCGCGACCGGACCCACGCGCGGCTTTACGAAGAGGCCCTGCGCCGCGCCGGTATACCTTATATTGGCACGGGACGCGGGGCTTTCCTGCAGTCGCTGGAGATACGCGACCTCATGCATCTGCTCCGGACGCTGGTCGAGCCGTATAACAATCTGGCACTGGCCTCGGTCCTGCGGTCGCCCATTTTTGCCGCCGCCGAAGCGGATCTGCTCCACTTGGCACAGCACCCGCCGGGACCGTGGCGCGAACGCCTGATGCGCTTGCCGGACGATGCCGCGCACAACAGTGCGCTCGCGCGTGCGCGACAGCTGCTGCCGCGCTGGAGCGGTTATGCCGACCTGATTCCGGTGCATGATCTGCTTGACCGTGTCTACAACGAAGGCAATATTATTGCCCGCTATCTCGCCGCTGCCGCGCCGCATATGCGTTCACGCGTGGAAGCCAACCTCAATCGTTTCCTCGAGCTGGCGCTGGAAGTCGACAGCGGTCGCTACCCGAGTCTTTCCCATTTTCTCGGCTACCTGGAACGACTGTCACAAGATGACACCACGTCGCCGGCGGAGCCGGCGTGGAACCGTGAACCGCGCGTGCGTATCATGACCATTCACGCCGCCAAGGGATTGGAAGCGCCCGTGGTATTTCTCGCCGACGCCGCGCGCGATCCCGGCAATCGCGAACGCGGGATCCGGGCGCTGATTGAATGGCCCGTGGCGGATCCGCATCCACGCTATTTCCATCTCACCGGCAATAAAGACATGCAGGACGATCTCAGCCAAGCCCTGCTGCATGAACAACTATGGCCGGTCCGTCGCGAAGAGGCGAATTTGTTGTATGTGGCGCTGACACGCGCCAAACAGGTGCTTTTCGTCTCAGGCTGTGAGCCCGGTCGCGAGGGACAGGGACGCGGGTGGTATGGCTTTATTGAAAACCGCCTGCGCCGGGCAGCAAACACCGGTGAAGCAACGCGTGCCGGACTTGAGCTTGCTTCCGTATCCGCCGATGACGGGGTATCCGTGTTCAATACCTACGCACGACTTGAATTCGGAAATCCCGAATCGCTCAAGCTGAATACGTCGCAAAAAACCTCCGCGAAATTTTTGCTAGACCCATCGCTGACAAAGCCATTTCCATCCATGCCTGAGACCCGCGTAGTTCATCCCAGCAAGTCCATTAGTAATGTGGAAGACGACGGTCCGGAAGAACAGTTCGCGCCGTCAGAAACGCGCACGGAAGTGCGGCGCCGCGGCGTGGTCATTCATCGCATGTTGGACCGGTTAACCAGCGGCGATACACGGTCGTCCATCGAGATGAAATTGCGCCGTGAATATCCCGACTGGCCGACCACAGAGGAATTTAATGCCTGGTGGCAGGAGGCCTGCCGAGTAGTCGATGACGCGGGCTTGCGCGACTTCTTCGATCCCGCCCGCTACCGGACGGCACGCAACGAAGTCCCGATACTTTATCGCGAGGGCGAACGCGATGTCTTCGGCATTATTGACCGGCTGGTGATGCCGGAGACTGAAATTATTCTCATCGACTACAAGACACACGCGCGGGCCGTGCCGGGAAACATCGCGCAACTGGCGCAGGATTTTACCGAACAGATGCACCGCTACGCCGCCGGGGCCCACCAGCTTTGGCCGCAGAAAAAATTACGGCTGATACTGCTATTTACCGCCTGTGGCGGCGTCGTGGAGTTAACGCCGTAACTTATTCCGGCGGCGCCTGGATCACCCGGTTGCGTCCGGTCTGTTTGGCCTGGTAGAGCGCCGCGTCCACCCGCTGAAACAGCCAGACGGAGGGGTCAGACCCGTAGGAATCGACACCCGGTTCGAGGCAGGCAAAACCCACGCTGACGGTCACGTTCAGATCAATCCCCTCGGGAATGACAAAGGCGCTGTGGGCAATATTGGCGCGCAAGCGCTCCGCAATCGCCGCCCCTTGGGCAGCCGAAGCACCCGGCAGCAGCAGCACGAATTCCTCGCCGCCGTAACGCGCCAGCACGTCGCTGCCGCGCAGATCCTGCCCGAGAATACTGGCAATCTGGCGCAACACACGGTCACCGACCTGGTGACCGTATTGATCGTTCACTTGCTTGAAGAAGTCGACATCCACCATCATGCACACCAGCGGGCCAACCTGGCGCGCCCAGCGTTCGACTTCTTCCGCAATGCGGCGCTCGAAAAAACGCCGATTGGAAACGCCTGTCAACGGATCGGTGAGGCCGTCGAGCTTGAGCCGTTCCTGATTGATGGCGTTATCGATACACAGGGCCGCCACGGCGGCAAGATGTTCGAGCAGGTCAGTGGCCGTGCCGGATATAAAGTGCCTGGGATCGCGGCTACCCTGGTTGAGAATTCCGATCAGCTCGCCACGGCGAATAAGCGGGGAAAGCGCCACGGAACCTGAGGCGCTGGGATTATCCGAGAAAAGCAGGGAGTGAAGGTGCGCATCGGCCGGGCCGAGCCGCGGCAGCCACGGACGGGTAAACAGCCCGTCCAAGGTTTCGCGCGTGATGGCCACGAAGCTGTTCGGCTGCAATACCGAAGCGCCTTTTTCTATCAGGCGCAACATTTCATATTCAGGGTCGACGCAAGCCAGGGTCACGCAATCGATTCCAGGGAATACTTCCGGAATGCCTTGCGTAATGACTCCAATGAGGTCGGTCAGCGAGTGCGAACCGATCATCTGCACTTCGATTTGGCGGAAACCGGCCCAGATGCGTTCGTTATCGCGCAATTGGTTACGGAGCCTCAACCACTCTCGATCCAGAGTTGTTCCTCCTTGCTCCATTCCCCCGTCCTTTCGGTTACTGCGGTGCCTGGCTCCGTGACTCCGCCGTGATGCCAAGCATGCCGAGAAGTCTTGGCGCTGGCACATAACCTGGAACCTTTTTACCGTCGTCGATGAAAATAGTCGGTGTACCGTCAACCCCCAGTCGCTGCCCAAGCAAAAAATGTTTTTCAACCGGATTCGGGCAGGTCTTCATGTCCACTTTGCCGCCGGCCTTGGCGATACCGATTGCCTGCACGCGGTCTTTGGCGCACCACACAGCCACGGTGCGCCGATAGGTTTCGGAATTTATGCCCGCGCGCGGATAGAACAGGTAACGCACCTTGACTCCCTGCTTGTTGAGCTCAGGCACGTCAAGATGGAACTTGGAGCAATACGGACAATCCACGTCGGTGAACACCGTGAGGGTGCGTTTGGGTTTCTCCGGTCCCATGACTATCATGTTCTCTTCACCCACCGCATTGAGCAACTGTTCACGTATCGCCGCACGCCGTTCCTCGGTGAGGTTCGTGCGCGGTCCCACCTCAATAAGATCGCCCGTAAATAGATATTTGCCGTCCGACGAGGTGTATAAGACCTGGGCATCGAGCACAATTTCATACAGTCCGGAAGCCGGCGCCGGCTTGATCGTCGCCGCTGAGAGCTCAGGGAAAGAACGAACAAGTTCCGCTTTCACCTGTTTCATCTCCTGTTCACCGGCGACGGCAGAAAAGGAAAATGCTAATCCAATAAGGCACAGCAAAAGTTGACGCAACATATCGATATGAATCTCACTGGTCAGACGTTGTCGAATTGGCATGCTACAGTCCACGATCATACTGGCAGCTTGAGCGCCGTGCCAGCATTAGGAGTTTGTTGAAAAACTCCCTCTCCCTACGGGAGAGGGCAGGGGTGAGGGCGATCATCTTTCGTTAAGTATTTGTTTTTAATATCCCCCTCATCCTCACCTTCTCCCCGAGGGAGAAGGGAAAAGAGTTTTTCAACAAACTCTTAGACGGGGTTGGGGGGTATCGGTTCGCCGTCATTTCAAGGCCCGCTCGGCATTCTGCACGACACGCGTCATGGGGATCACGCTGTCCGGGTTGAGCGAAATGGAGGCAATGCCCTGGCCCACCAGCCACTGGGTGATCTCGGGATAATCCGAGGGCGCTTGCCCGCAAATACCCGCATATTTACCCATTTTGCGCGCCGCGTGTATCGCCATTTCCATGAGCTTCAGCACCGCCGGATTTCGCTCATCGAAGCCTGTCACCAGCCCCGAATCCCGATCCACGCCCAGCGTCAACTGAGTCAGGTCATTGGAGCCGATGGAAAAACCGTCGAGATGCTGCAAAAACTCCTCCGCGAGCAGGGCATTCGCCGGGATTTCACACATGAGATACACCAGCAGACCGTCCTGGCCGCGCTCCAGCCCATGAGCGCGCATAATCCTCAGGACTTCCTGAGCCTCTGGCACGCTGCGCACGAACGGGATCATCAGCGCCACATTGGTCAGGCCCATGACCTCGCGCACCTGCTTGAGCGCGGCACACTCCAGTGCAAAACTCGCGCGGAAGGATTCCGAGTAATAACGCGAAGCACCGCGCAGGCCCAGCATCGGGTTTTCCTCTTTCGGCTCGAAACGGGCACCGCCGAACAGCGTGGCATATTCGTTCGATTTAAAATCGCTCAAGCGCACAATCACCGGCTTGGGATGGAAAGCCGCGGCAATCATGCCGACCCCCTCGGCGAGACGATTGATGAAATAAACGCGGCGATTGTCATAACCGGCCGTCAATCGGTCGATGTGCTGCTGCTCTTCCTTATCGAGCTTTTCATACTCCAGCAGCGCACGCGGATGGACCTGGATGCTGTGATTGATAATAAATTCCAGGCGCGCCAGCCCCACGCCGTCATTCGGCAGAAAAGAATGCTCGAACGCCTGGTCGGGATTACCGAGATTCATCATGATTTTCGTGCGCGGACGGTTCGCCGTATCGAGCGAGATTTTCTCAACGCGGTATTTCTGCGCGCCTTCATAAATGAATCCGGTGTCTCCTTCAGCGCAATTCACCGTCACCGTCTTGCCATTACCGATGACTTCGGTGGCGTTACCACAGCCCACGATGGCGGGAATGCCAAGTTCGCGCGCGATAATCGCGGCATGGCAAGTGCGGCCACCACGATTCGTCACGATGGCGCAGGCGGTCTTCATCACGGGTTCCCAGTCCGGGTCGGTCATGTCGGTGACCAGCACCTCGCCCTGACGCAGTTGCGACATGTCGGCCACATCATCGATGACGCGCGCACAACCGCCGGCAATGCGGCGCCCCACGCTTTTTCCGGAAGTCAGGATTGCTCCGCGCGATTCCAGATAATAAACCTCGTAGTCATTGCGCGACTCCCGCGAGCGGACCGTCTCGGGACGGGCCTGCACGACATAGAGCTTGCCGTCCACGCCGTCCTTGGCCCACTCGATATCCATGGGCATGTCGCGGCCCGCGCCTTTTGAGTAATGTGTTTCAATCTTCACCGCAAAGCGTGCCAGTTCGAGCACATCGTCATCGGTCAACGAAAAACGCCGTCGATCGGTCTCGGGCACATCGATATTGCCGACGGCCACACCCTCGGTCGTGTCATGCGTGTAAACCATCTTTAACGCCTTGCTGCCAAGTTGGCGTTTCAGAATTGGCCGCTTGCCCGCCAGGAGCGCGGGTTTAAATACATAGAACTCATCGGGATTAACCGCTCCTTGAACCACGTTTTCACCCAAACCATAGGCGGCGGTTATGTAGACGACATTACGGAAACCGGTCTCGGTATCGAGGGTAAACATAACGCCGGATGAACCGACATCGGACCGCACCATTTTCTGCACGCCGACGGACAATGCCACGTGCTCGTGCGCAAAACCCTGATGCACGCGGTAGGAAATCGCGCGGTCATTGAAAAGCGAGGCGTAAACACGCCGGCAGGCCGTGAGCAGATCCTTGGCGCCGCGTATATTAAGGAAGGTGTCCTGCTGCCCGGCAAAGGAGGCAGTCGGGAGGTCTTCAGCCGTGGCCGAGCTTCTCACGGCTATATCAGGGTCGGGGCCGTATTCACGCGCGAGATTTCCATAGGCCTCGGCGATCTCCTTGGCCAAGTCCGGGGGGATTTTGGCCTCCATGATCCAGCCACGGATTTCAGCGCCGGCCCGCTCCAGTTGTGCAATATCGCGTGTATCAAGCGCCTGCAGGCGCGCGCCGATGGATTGGGTGAGATTATTTTCTGCGAGAAAATGCCGGTAGGCCTCAGCCGTGGTCGCGAACCCGTTGGGAATCCGTACCCCCTCGGCGCTCAAATGACTAAACATCTCGCCCAGGGAAGCGTTTTTACCACCGACCACCGGGACATCTTTTATCCCCAGCTCGGAAAATGTGCGGATATAACGCATACCGTGGGCACAAAATAACCCATGCCGCCGGGTGTTGCCATTGAAATCACCGGGCGCGAGCCGTGAAATTCCATTAGCTTAATCATATTTTATTTACTATAACAATCATGTTGTTATTGCAATCTTCTAATACACCCATGGAGGCTGTACGCGTTCCTCTTGAGTCGGCATGAACTATGCTTGTTTTTTGTACGCCATCATAGAGTTTAATAACCAAGTAGATGCCAGCCCCGGCAACAGCTTCAGCGGACAACCCGTGCGAACGCCGCTTTTTTGCGCGGCTGGCGGCACGTCTTGGACTGAACAGTTTTCGCGGGCGTTTCGTGTATGGGGCGGCGCTTTCTGCCTGCTTGATGATCGCCGCCACCTGGCTGGCGGATA
>JAUSDQ010000093.1 GCA_030650525.1 Sulfuricaulis sp. | reverse complement strand
ACCCGCAAACGGTCAAATGGACCACGCGCGTGCATCGCGGCACGCCGATGCGCCTCATCGCCGTCGACGATGTCCTGGCTAAACTCGCCCAAGTATTTGAAAAAACCGCACCCAGGATATCCGCGTGAAACCTACGCCGCTCAGTCCGCTGCGCAAAAGCCTGATCTATTTTGCCCTGGCGCTGGCGCTGTTCACTATCTTCCGTGTCGCGTTTTACATTACCTATCGGGACTACTTCAGCCAGTTACCCACGGGCCAGCTGCTGTGGGCCTTCGTGCACGGGGTGCGTTTCGACGCCGCCATCATTGCGATCTTTTTTATCATTCCGATCCTGTTGCTGAATTTTCCGCTGCGCATCGCCGCCAGCCGCCTGTGGCAGCAGCCACTCGCCTGGATTCTCTGGGCCATGACGCTGGCGCTGGGCGTGGTGCTGGCCGTCGATCTGGTCTACTTCGGCTACGTGAACCGCCATATCGCCACCGAACTGCTGACCGTCGGCCACGACATGGGCGCGATGCTGCATATCGCGTTCACCAGCTACGCCGACGCCGCCCTGGCGTATGTCGCGCTGGGCGCGCTGTTCAGCGTGTTGTGGTGGCGCATCGCGACGCGCCCGACCGCGCCGGCGCGCCCGGGCATCGTGTTATTTGCGCTGCTGTTTATCGGCCTGTTGCTGACCGGGCGCGGCTGGACGTTGTACGGCAAGCCGGTCAATATCGTGCACGCGTTCACCAGCGGCAGTACCGCGGCGGGCAATCTCACCTTGAACGGCCTGTTCAGCGCGGTGCACGCCAGCCGTTCCACGCACGCCGTCGAGCACCGGTTTTTCGAGCCGGGCGTGGCGCGGCGTCTGGTCGCCGAGGATTATCCGCTCGTGGACGGCGAGTACCCGCTGCGGCGTCACTATGCGCCGAAGCCGAATCATCCCAACCTGGTGTTTATCCTGCTGGAAAGCTGGAGCTTCCGCTACGTGGACGCCCTGGCGGGAAGTCGCTACGGGGTCACGCCGAATTTTGACGCGCTGGTGAAGCAGGGCTTGTCGTTCACGCGTGCCTACTCCGCCGGGCAGCGCTCCATCGAGGGCGTGCAGGCGACTCTGACGGGTATTCCGCGGCTGATTGGCATGCCGCATCTGGGCAAGGGACTGGAAATCACCAACGTGTCGCGTCTCGGAACCATGGCGCGGAACAACGGTTACCGCACGATTTTTGTGCAGAGCTCGCATCGCGGCTCGTTCCGCATGGACGCCATCGCGCGCGCCGCGGGCTTCGAGGAGTACTACGGCATGGAGGATATTCCCGTGGTCCTCGATTATCCGGACCCGAGCGCCGCGGATTTCGGCTGGGATTACGACACGCTGATGTTTCTTTCCGGCAAACTGGCCGCGACCCCGGGACCATTTCTGGCGTACGTTTATACCGGCACCACGCACGAACCGTTCACGCGCCTGCCGGCGCGCTTTGAGAAGCGTCCGCCCGGCAGTTTGACCGAGGACGGTTTTCTCAACACGCTGTTTTACGCCGATTGGAGTGTCGGCGAGTTCATGCAAGCGGCCGCCAAACAGGACTGGTATAAAAATACCATTTTCGTGTTTGTCGCGGATCATCCGCTCGGCCAATTCGGCGTGAAAAATCCGGTCGACCGGTTTCACGTTCCGCTGCTCATTTATGCCCCGGGCCTGATCGTGCCCGGCGTTAACGCTACGGTCGCCTCGCAGCTCGATCTGTTTCCGACCATGGTCGATCTTCTGGGGTTCAGCGATTCTTTCAGTGCCCTCGGCGATTCATTGTTGCGCAAGCAACATGGCTCCGCCTTCGTCACCGCCGGCAGCATCGTCGGTCTGATCGGCAAAGAAGGTTATCTGACCCACAGCCTGAAAAACCGGCTCGAAACCGGCGCGCTCGGGCCGATACCGCCGCCGGCGTATTTCGATGCGCTGGAACAGAAACTGCTGGCCACCGATCAGCTGGTGTTCGAGCTGCTGACCGCCAACCGCTGGGCGCCGCCGTGATGTGAATGGCTGGTCCATCTGACTCGATGTGCCTGGCTTGCCGCTCATGAATCCTGCCTGATCCGGCGCTGCGATTCCGGTTGGTTTGTGTTGAAAATGTTCATCGCGCCCATTAGCATCATGTACGATGGGAGGTAACGCCGCTTTCACGCGTTGCCTGTCTCGCCATAGCGCAACATAATTAATTAATGATGAATCAGAAACCAAGGTTGCCGATGCCGGTCAGCAAGAGGCGTTTGCATAGCGGCCGAGGCGTCCCATCGCGGGCACACCGCCGGCGAATGGACGGTAGTTTGTACGCGGTGAGTCTTGAAGGATGATTAACCCATTGCTAAGGAGAAGCAGCGAATGAAGAAAACCTGGAAATCGAAGACGGCGGCGGTATTGATGCTATGCGGCATCGCATTTGGGGTGGGTGCCTATACGTATATATCGGTCCTGCCCGAAGACGCCTTGCGCATCGTGCCCAACACCCGGCTCCCGGGAACCCTGCATATCCTGCCGGCGACACTGGAAACCACGCAATGGGGCTGGTTCAATAACGCCCAGCCGCCGGTGATGTACATCCAGTCCGGCGATACGGTGATCGTGGAAACCATGATGCACTCGCACAATCAGCTCGTGCCCGGCGTGCCGATCGAAACCTTGAAGAAACTGCGCACCGACTGGCCGGGGCGCGGGCCGATGACGCTCACGGGCCCGATCTACGTCGAAGGCGCGTTGCCGGGCGACGTGCTCAAGGTGAAGATCAACAAGATCGTGCCGCGCGCCTATGGCGCGAACTTCAACATCCCCGGGTTGTTCGGCCAGTTCCCGAGCCAGTTCCCCGACGGCCAGGTGAAGTATTTCTACCTGGATTGGGATCGCAAGATCGCCGAGTTTGGGCAGGGCATCGAGATTCCCTTGCGGCCGTTCCCGGGCACGCTCGGCGTGGCGCGCGCGGAGCCTGGACAATACAACGCCGTACCGCCGGGAGCCTATGCCGGCAATCTGGATAACCGCGACCTGGTGGAAGGCACGACCCTGTACGTGCCGGTGTTCGTGGCGGGCGCCCTGCTGTGGTCGGGCGATTCGCATGCGGCGCAGGGCAACGGCGAGGTCAATCTCACCGCCATCGAGACCGCCTTCAAGGAGCTCAACATCACGGTCGAGGTGCTCAAGGGCCGCACCCAGGAGTGGCCGTTGATCGAGACGCCCGACGACTGGATCACCATGGGCTTCGATCCGGATCTCAACCTGGCGTTGGTCAGCGCCAAGGCGGAAACGGTCAAGCTGCTGGCGTCTCAGCGCGGCATCAGCGCCGCGCAGGCACAGGAGCTGATGCTGCGGATCTCCGACTGCCGCGTGACCCAGGTGGTGGACATCAAGAAGGGCGTGCACTGCATGAACCCGTTCGGCAACGTCGGCACGAACTCGGAAGTGCGGCCGACGGCGGAGACGCCTGAATTCCTCGTCACCTTCTCGCAGAACCCGAACCTCAATCTGGCGATGGACGAGGCCTCGTGGGCGATGCTCCAGCTCCTACAGACGGCCAAGGGCCTGAGCCGTCTGGACGCCTATTCGATCGCGAGCGTGGGGATGGATTGCCGGCTCAATATCCGCAACAGTCCCACGAGCGTGCATTGTCTGGTGCCGAAGAGTCTGTGGGTGAACTAGCAAAGACCCGAGTGTGGTTTATCTGACGGGCGCGCGCTGGCATTTTGTGCTTGCCGGCGCGCGCCAATCACCCCATGCATTTCGGTAAGGTTGTAACCCGCTTGCCCCGTTTATTCAATAAACCGATATGGGTTGGCAGTATCTTGTGCCTGCTGGCGACGGGGCCGTCGCCCGCGTTCGCGGCCGCGATCCAGATCATCACCACGACGTCCGATTTGAAAAGTCTCACGGAAGCCGTGGGCGGAACGCATGTCGCGGTCACCAGCCTGGCCACGCCCGGCACCAACGCCGAAACGTTTCAACCGCACCCGCAGGATCTGCAGAAGCTGCAAGCCGCCGCGATGGTGGTGCGGGTGGGGCTCGACTACGATCTTTGGCTGGACGGGCTGCTGAAAAGAACCGGCAGGACCGAATTGATGCGCCGCGGCAAGGCGCACGTTGACGCCTCGTACGGGATCGCCTTGCTCGAGATCCGTTCGGCCAGCCTGGATGCCAACAGCGGTCACGGTCACGGCGGCGGTAACCCGCATTACTGGCTCGATCCGGGCAACGCCGAGATCATCAGCGCCAACATTCTCGACGGCCTGCGCCGGATCGATCCGGACAACGCGCCAACCTATGCCGCGAACCGGGAACGCTTCGTCGGCCTGCTGCGCGCGCAGCAGCAGGTCTGGAAGACGCGGCTGGCCGCGTTCGCCGGCAAACCGGTGTTGGCTTACCACGACAGTTGGGCCTATTTCGCCCGCAGTTTCCGGCTGCATATCGTCGATTTGATCGAGCCCAAGCCGGGAATCCCGCCGAGTCCGGCGCGCCTGGCCGGCCTGATAAAAAAAATGCAGGACGAGCGCGTGCTGGCCATCATCAAGCAACCCTTCGATCCGGATGCCATGCCCGGCCTGCTGGCGCAAAAAACCGGCGCTAAAATCGTGGTGCTTGCCTCATCGGTTGGCTCGCTGCCGCAGGCGGGAGATTATTTTTCCATGATGGATTTCAACGTCGCCACCCTGGCGGCGGCGTACGCGCCCGGCCCATGAACGTCGCGACGGACATGCTGCCGTTGTTATGGGTGCCGTTGTTGCTGTCGCTGGTGCTAACCGGTATTCACACCTATCTCGGTCTGCACGTGCTCGCGCGCAAGATTATTTTTGTCGATCTGGCGTTGGCGCAGATCGCGGCACTCGGCGCCACCGTGGCGTTCATGCTGGGTTACCCGCCCCAGACCATGGCCGCTTACGGCTATTCTCTGCTGTTTACCCTGGCCGGGGCGGTACTGCTGAGTTTCAGTCGTGCCTGGACCGGCGGAAAAATTTCCCAGGAAGCGATCGTCGGCGTGATCTACGTGGTGTCCGCCGCCGCCGCGCTGCTGCTGGTGGATCAGGCGCCGCAGGGCGCGGAACATCTCAAGCAGATTCTGGTCGGCAGCCTGCTCACCGCCACGCCGCACGACCTCGCCAAATTGACCGGACTATATGCGCTGATCGGCGCGTTGCACTGGCTTTGTCGCCGGCCGCTGTTGCGCATCACATTCGAACACGATGAACCGGGCCACGGCGCACTGAAAACCTGGTGGTGGGATTTCGTGTTCTACGCGCTGTTCGGGGTCGTGGTCACCAGTTCCGTGGCGGTCGCCGGTGTGCTGCTGGTGTTTTCATTTTTGATCATTCCCGCGGCGATCGGCACGCTATACGCCGGCCGGCTGGGAGCGGCCATGGCCATCGGCTGGATCGCGGGCGGCGTTGCCAGCGCCGCGGGGCTGGGGGTTTCCTATGCCTGGGATTTGCCGACGGGCGCGGCGCTGGTTTGTGTTTTCGGTGCGGTACTGGCATTGGCGGCGGCGTCAAAACCGTTTTTGCTCAGCGACGCGCGGCGACGCGTCCGAGTGTTGCGCCGCCTGCGTTTCTATGGCGTGCGCGCCGCACTGGCGCTTATTTTAGTTTCGGCGCTCTGGCTGGTGGTGAATCCCCACGCCGACCAGCCGTTGCTGGACTTGCTGGAGCACGCCCAGCCGCGCCTGCGCGCGCCGTTTTTGACGCCCGCCGAACAGGACCTATTGAGCCAGGCGCGCCTGTCCGAGGTCAAGGCCCAGCAGGAAGTCGCACGCATGAGCGAGAAGGAGCGCAACAGCCGCTGGCAGGGAGCGGCGTTATCCGACGCAGAGCTGAGAAAAATCTCCTCGTACACGCAATCGTTCCTGGAGATGAAAAAGGGCGAACAGGTGGTCCAGCGGGCGATGCGCGACAAAGCCAGGGAGCGTCAGCGCTGGGTGCTCGGCGTGCCGTTGCTGGCCATGTGCGTGGCGGTGTGGTTATGGCTCCCAGCCTGGCGGCGCAAGGATCGCGAGCTTGGGCACTGAAACGATTTCAGCCCGCCGGCGCCGTGACTTTCGAATTAATGTAGGTTGGCGGTGAGCGCAGCGAACCCCAACGCGTTGGTAAAAAATGTTGGGCTTCGCTGCGCTCAGCACCAACCTACATGTTATCGCTCAGCCCAACCTACGATTTGTCCGTGCGGGATAGCTGCATCAGCTTGGCGTACTTCATGAAGCTGTTGTGGCAGCCGATGACGATGTGCACCAGCCCCGGTACGCCGTCGAGAAATCCCAGGCGCAAAAAATAAAACTTGATGAATCGCCCGAGCGGCGACAGCACCAGCCGCCAGGCGCTGACACGTTTGCCCTGGGCGTGGAGCCGCTCCGCTTGCAAGCTGGTGTAGCGGTTCTGTTTGGCGAGGTAATCGGCCAGGGTGGTTTCGGTGGCGTGTAGCAGGTCGCCGTCCAGCTGGCCGATCGGTTCGATGGTGACGATATGTTCATGGATCGGATCGTCACTCCAACGCGCATGGCCGCGGTGAAACAGCCGCAGGTTGGGATCGGGATAGCCCTCGCCGTGGCGCAGCCAGCGGCCCATGAAGCGGTTGCAGCGCGGCATGTCGTAGGCGAAAAAAGCCGGGGCGCGCAGGACTTCCTGGATGCGGTGGGCCAATTCCGGGCTCACGCGTTCATCGGCATCCACACACAGCACCCAGTCGTGCGCGGCCCGCTCCACGGCAAACTGTTTCTGCTTGCCGTAGCCCAACCAGTCCTGGTGCAGGAAGCGGGCGCCGTGGCGCTGGGCGATTTCGCGCGTGGCGTCCTGGCTGCCGGAGTCCACGATCAGGATTTCATCCGCGAACCGGACGCTCGCGAGGCATTCGGGCAGCGCGCCGGCCGCATCGCGGGTGATGATCACGGCGGACAGGCGCTCGGGCATGGGTTATTCTATCCGGTAAGATTTCTTGAAACCGCAGATTAACGCGGATGAACGCAGATTAAAAAGGTTAAATTGTTTCTTGTTGGTATATCGGCGTTTATCCGCGCACCTCGGCGGTTCCAAAATAATACACAAAACAATCCTTGATCATGCACGCCGCCTATAACTGGTTACTGCGCCTGCTGCTCCCCTACGTGCTGCTGCGCCTGCTGTGGCGCGGCCTGCGCAATCCGGCTTACTGGCGACGGATCCCGGAGCGTTTCGGTTTCGTCGCGCCGCTCTCCGCGCCGCGACCGATCTGGATTCATGCGGTGTCGGTCGGCGAGGTGCGCGCGACGATTCCGCTGGTACGCGAACTCACCGAGCGCTATCCCGACCACCCGCTGCTGATCACCACCATGACACCGACCGGCTCGGCGCAAGTGACGCAGCTGTTTGGCGGGAAGCTGGCGCACTGTTACGCGCCCTACGATTATCCCGCGGCGGTCAGGCGCTTTCTCGATCGCACCCAACCCGTGATGGCGATCGTCATGGAGACCGAGCTGTGGCCGAATATTTTTCACCAGTGCCGCGCGCGTTCCATTCCGGTGTTCGTCACTAACGTGCGCATGTCGGAGTCCTCGATGCGCAAGTACCAGCGCTTCGCGTCGCTGGCGTGCGCCACGCTGCGGCAGGTGCGCCGCTTCGCGGTGCAATCGCCGGCGGACGCGAACCGGCTGCGCACGCTCGGCGCCGATCCGGACTCGGTCACGGTCACGGGCAGTATCAAATTCGAGATCAACGCCGGGGCCAGTCTGCGCGAGGCCGCCGAGGTGCTGCGCATCAGCTGGGGGCAGGACCGGCCGGTGTGGCTCGCCGCCAGCACCCGCGAGGGCGAGGAGGAGCTGGTGCTCGCGGCGCTCGCGGAGCTGAAAAAGCAGGCACGCTTCGCCAACATGCTGCTGGTGCTGGTGCCGCGTCACCCGGAGCGGTTCGCCGCCGTCGCCCGGCTGTGCAAGAAAAACTATCGCATTGCGCTACGCAGTGAAACTCGTGGCGCGCTCGATAGCGCGGTCGAGATTCTGGTGGGCGATACCATGGGCGAACTGCAACTGATCTATGGCGCGGCCGACGTCGCCTTCATCGGCGGCAGCTTGGTGCCGACCGGTGGTCACAACCTGCTCGAAGCGGCGGGTATGGGCAAACCGGTGGTGTTCGGTCCGCATATGTACAATTTCCAGGAAATCAGCCAGATGACCTTGGAGCGCGGCGCCGGTGTGCAGATCCAGGCGCCGGCGCAGCTCGCGAGCGCGGTCGCCGATTTTCTCGGCAACGCCAACCGCCGCGATCACGCCGGCGAAGCCGGCCGCAAGATGGTCGAGGAAAACCGCGGCGCGCTCGCGGCCAACATGCGCATCATCGAGCAATTGCTCGATGCGTGAGTCGTGAATCGGAACATTTT
>JAUSDQ010000086.1 GCA_030650525.1 Sulfuricaulis sp. | reverse complement strand
GCACCGATCCAGGCGAGCCAGGAAACGGAGCCCGCGCGCGAACACATCGTGCGCCGGGGCGAGACGCTCGCTTCCATCGCGCGGCAACATAATATTCACGTCGACGCCCTGCGTTTTCTCAATGATTTACGCGACAACGATCTGCCCGTGGGTTTGAGGCTGCGCATTCCTCCCAAGCAGGGGGATGGTTAACCCAGCTCTCCCATTCACATCCTCGGGCACAAGTTAAATTGCGCCCGGGCAGGGGTTTTGCGTTAATATCGGCACCGGATACGCTGCCAAAAAATTAAGGAGATCCTCCGTGAATCTGCCGCGAATGACGAAATGGATAGCGTGGGCCTTCGTTCTGGTTCTTGCGCTGAATGCTTGCAGCAAGCAAGAAAATCCCGCGCCCGGCGCCGCCGCCGGTGACATGACGGTGCGGATTGGATCGGTTTCCCCGCTCACCGGACCGCAGGCCCATCTCGGCCATGACAATGCCAACGGCGCACGCCTGGCTATCGAAGAAATCAACGCCGCGGGTGTCACGCTCGCAGGCCGGAAAGTGAAATTCGAACTGTTGAGCGAAGACGATCAGGCCGATCCGCGGATGGCGACGATTGTGGCGCAGAAAATGGTCGACCAGCATGTCGCCGGCGTTCTCGGTCATCTCAATTCCGGTACCAGCATCCCCGCCTCGAAGATTTATTTCGATGCCGGCATACCCCAAATTTCTCCCTCCGCGACCGCCATCGCCTATACCGCCCAGGGTTTCAAGACCGCCTTCCGCGTCATGACGAACGATCGACAGCAGGGGAAGGTGCTGGGTGAATACGCCGTAAAGAAAATGGGCGCCAGACGCGTGGCGATTATCGACGACCGCACCGCCTACGGTCAGGGGCTGGCGGATGAAGTGGAGAAGGCGGTGAAGGCATCCGGCGGGGAGGTGGTCGCGCGCGAGTTCACGACCGATCGATCTACGGATTTTTTCGCCATTCTAACGTCGATTAAGGCGAAACAACCCGATCTCGTGTTCTACGGCGGTATGGATGCGCAGGGCGCGCCCATGGCCAGACAGCTGCGTTCACTCGGCCTGAAGGCGAAATTCCTCGGAGGTGACGGGGTGCAAACCACTGAATTTCTCAAGCTGGCCGGCGCCGATGCCGCCGGCGTGACGGCCTCTTCGCCCGGAGTGCCGATCGACAGCATGCCGGGCGGCAAGGAATTCAGGGAAAAATTTACCGCCAAATACGGTGTTATCCAGAATTATGCGCCTTATGCCTACGATGCCGCCATGACCATGGTGGCGGCGATGAAGCAGGCGGATTCGGCGGACCCGGCGAAATATATCTCCGAGCTACCGCGTGTCCAGCGCACCGGCGTCACCGGTCCGATCAGCTTCGATGAGCGCGGTGACATCCGTGGCGGCGCCATCACGCTTTACCGGGTGAACAATGGCAAGTGGGAAGTGCTTGAGACGATGCAGGGCGACACTGGCACGTCGCCTAAGCCATGAATATCGATTCTGGCGCGGCGGCAACTCCTAAATAAATTGGATGCGATGTTCGTCTTGGGCGCGTGGGGCTGCTGTATTTCTTAGTCGCGTGACTGCCAATCGCGAAGCTTCTTACGGAAGTATCGCGAGGTCCACGGGGCTCGATGCGGCTACTCCCCCCACGGTCACGTGTACCGGTCCGCTCGTCGCGCCGGCGGGCACGAAGAAAATCAGGAGACCCGGATCGACGACCTGCACCAGCGGAGCCAAGGTTCCGTTTACGTCAACTTGGGTAGCGCCCAACCGTGAATCGAAACCCGCGCCGAAAACAAAAACAAAACCGCCCACGCTTGCCTGGCTCGGCCACAAACCGGTGATCGCGACCCCCGAGAGCGGAACGCCAAAGTTCACCGGACTGGTCGCCACACCGCAATCCGTCTCGACGGTGATCGGCCCGGTGGCGTTGCCCGAGGGCGTGAGGGCGAGCAACAGGTCATCGGCTATCAGCTGGACGGCGTTGGTTTGCAGACCGTTGAAGCGGACGATTACGGGCAATCCATGCGGCACGCGGAAGTATTTCCCAAAGACGAAAACCACGGTGTTGGCGCTTCCGGTTGGGGGCCAGAAGCCGCTGATGACGACCGGCTGGCAGCCGTAGTGCGTCACCAGGTATTCCACGATGTTCGCCTGGTCGGTGGCGCTTAGCGGCGGCATGTTGAAGACGTTCTGCATCTTGTCCACCACCGCCTGCCATCCGGCCTGCTTCTGCACCGGCTGGGTGGTAGGGTAGTCGGCCGAGTGGCAGACGGTGCATTTCTGGGTGACCAGGCCGGAATAAAGCCCCGGCTCGAAAACCGCGGTCTCGGGAGGAAGATAAATAGTTTTGGACGTCGCGGAGGCGGTGGGTGCCGCGCCTAATGCAAATAAGACCAGCAGACCAACCGCCCAGCGGCGGAGAAGTCGCAGGAAGCGTGCGCTGGTTTCTGGCTGGGATGAAAGGCAACGGCGAGTATCCATGACCGTTACCCCGTGACCCTGACCCGAACGGATTCAACTATGTTGTGCATGTAGCCTGGCGGGTTCCACAGCGGATCGAGCGGCTGGATTTGTCCAAGATTATTAACGGCGCGTGATTGAAGCACATAGGTTCCCGTCTGGCTCGGCGAAAAAACAATATTCCACGGGCGATATGAGTACCGTCCCAGATCCGGTCCCAACTGCGCAGCCCTCCAGTTCACCCCGCCGTCCTGCGAGAACTGTACCTCGCGGATCCCGGAGCCCCCGTCGAACGCTATCCCATTGACCACTTGCTGACCAAGCGCGAGCGACACTGCAGCGCCGTCGACGTGGCTTGTGATGAAGGAGCGTACGTTCATGAGTGTGATGGGCACGGTACTCGTGGGTGTCGTCCCCGGCGGCACGCAGGCACAGTCGTTGTTGGGAATGCGGTAGCCCGTGGTCATGTAGAACGTGTCGTAGACCGAGTCCACGACCGTGATGCGGGTCAGGTGTTTGACCCAGTAGGTCGCGTAATAACCGGGAACCACCAGCCGTATCGGAAAGCCGTTGAGCATGGGCAGGTCCGCACCGTTCATGGCGTAAGCGATCATCACCTCGCCGCCCAAGGCGAGGTCGATATTGATCGCCTTCTGGAAGTCCGGGACGCCACCCCAGGCCTCGGTGTCGAGTCCGTCGAGGGCCACCTGCACGGCGGCCGCGCCTACCCCCGCGGATTGCAGCACATCGCGCAATGCCACCCCGGTCCAGCGCGCGTTACCCATGGCGCCGTGCGCCCACTGGCCGCCGCGTACGCGCGGTTTGAAAAAGCCGCGGCTGTTGCCGGCGCATTGGCAGACGGCCACGGTCTCCATGGGCGTGAACTTCGTTTTAAGATCGGCCACGGTGAGCGACAGACGACGATTGACGTTTCCATCGACGACTAAGCGGAAGGTGGTCGTATCGATGGTTTGTGGACCCGTCGGTGGCGTACCAAAGATGAAGGCGTTGTGGTAGCGCACGAAGAAGGCGTCGTTGGGCGTGAGCACGCCTTCATTGAACACGGAAAAGGGCGTATCGAGCTGCGGGGGGCGCGTGGTGAGCTGGATGAGCTGACGCTTCTCCGGCCACTGCACCAAGGGTCGCTCACCATTGCCGAAGGGCTGGGTGATGGTATCGGCGGTATGGCTGGCGAGTACACGCCGCCCCACCGCACCCGCAAGCGTTCCCACGCCCACGACGCCCAGGCCACGCAGGATGCGGCGGCGCGCGGCGGCGAAGCGAAGTTTTTCCTCCTCGTGCATGCTTATCCTCCTGCAGGCTCGGCTCGCTTCAAAGAGGAAGGCGAGCGGGTCGTACCAGCGACGTTAGCGGTGTCCTATTGTCGTAACTATTATTTATATCGAGCTTGCCATCGCATCTTGCAACTCGTCCGAGAAATTTGTCAAGCGCGCTCGTCTCTTGGGAGGCCGCTAGGCATGGACAGCGGTCGCCTTTAAGAATATAAGGAACGACAAAAGCCTCGGAAAATCTCCGACTTAGGCGTCGAACCTGAATGCCGGCAACAACTTCGCTTGGATATTCTTACTCAACAACTAATTAACGGTCTGGTACTGGGAAGCATCTATGCCCTGGTGGCCTTGGGCTACACCATGGTTTACGGCGTCCTTGAACTGATCAACTTTGCGCACGGTGAGGTGACGATGTTCGGGGCCATGATTTGTCTGGCGGTCATCGGCGCGCTCATGGCCAACGGTACGGGTATGAACGGTGCCTTGATCGTGTTGCTGGGCTTGCTCGCCGCGATCGCCGTTTGCATGGCGCTGGGATTTCTGATCGAACGCGTTGCCTATCGGCCCTTGCGGCGCGCACCGAGACTGGCCGCGCTCATTACCGCGATCGGCGTGTCGATCGTGCTGCAAAATCTGGCGATGCTGATCTGGGGAAAACGCTATATTACTTTCCCGCCGCTGCTGCCTATCGTGCGTTACGAAATCGCGGGTGCGGTCATTACCAATTTGCAGATTTTTATCATGCTGCTTTCCTGTCTGCTGATGGCCGGGTTGCTGTGGCTGGTGAAGCAGACGCGTCTGGGGCGCGCCATGCGCGCCACCGCCCAGGCCCAGGACATTGCCGGCCTCATGGGCATCAACGTCAATACCATTATTTCCATCACCTTCGTGATGGGCGCCGCCCTGGCCGCCGTCGCGGGTGTCATGGTCAGCGCTTATTATGGACTGGCGCACTACTACATGGGTTTCATGCTCGGTCTCAAGGCATTTACCGCTGCGGTGCTCGGCGGCATCGGCAATATCGCCGGGGCCATGCTCGGCGGTCTGCTGCTCGGCGTGATTGAAAGTCTCGGTGCCGGATATATCGGAACGCTGACCGGCGGATTTCTCGGCAGCCACTACCAGGATGTCTTCGCCTTCTTTGTCCTGATCCTGGTGCTGGTGATCCGGCCCTCCGGACTGCTCGGCGAGCGCGTGGTCGAGCGCGCCTGAGAACCAATATGATTTTGAACCGCCAAGGACACCAAGAGCGCCAAGAAAACAAAAATAGACAGGATTCACAGGATTAAAAAGCAGGATTAACAGGATTTAAATTTCTAAATCCCTAATCCTGTAAATCCTGAGAAATCCTGTTAATCCTATCTATTTTTTAGAGATTCATTTATGAGCGCACGTTGGCAAAAGTGGAAACATGACCGCCGCGCCGCATGGGTGGCGTATATCGCGCTGGCGGTGTTGTTGACGGCGCTGCCGTTTCTGACCGGAGGCGCGCTCGGCCGTGGTTGGGTGCGCATCCTGGATTTCACGTTGCTTTACATCATGCTCGCGCTGGGACTTAATATTGTCGTGGGCTACGCCGGCCTGCTCGATCTGGGTTACATTGCCTTCTACGCCGTCGGCGCTTATCTGTACGCACTGCTGGCCTCGCCACACTTTGGTTTGCATCTGCCGTTCTGGGCGCTGCTGCCGCTCGGCGCGGGTGTGGCGGGTCTTTTCGGCATTCTGCTTGGCGCGCCCACCTTGCGCTTGCGCGGTGATTATCTGGCCATTGTCACGCTCGGGTTCGGCGAGATCATCCGCATTTTTCTCAACAACCTCAATGCACCGGTCAACATCACGAACGGCCCGCAAGGCGTCAACCTGATCGATCCCATTGCGTTCGGAAACTTTTCCTTCAGCCAGACCCACACATTTTTCGGAATGTCCTTTCCGGGCATCTATACCTATTACTACTTGTTTCTCGCGCTGACATTGCTGGTGATCTTTGTTTCGATGCGCCTGCAGAACTCGCGCATCGGGCGTGCGTGGGTGGCCATCCGCGAGGATGAAGTGGCCGCCGAGGCCATGGGCATCAATACCCGCAACATCAAGTTGCTGGCCTTCGCCATGGGCGCGTCATTCGCCGGCATCAGCGGCGGACTGTTCGCCGGTTTCCAGGGCTTCATCAGTCCGGAAAGCTTCAATCTGTTCGAGTCCATCATCGTGCTGTGCATGATCGTGCTGGGCGGGATGGGCAATATCGCCGGCGTTATTCTGGGGGCGGTGCTGCTCACTATTTTCCCGGAGGCGCTTCGCTATACCGGCGATTTGCAGAACTATCTGTTTGGCAACATTCTCGTGGACTCGTCAGACTTGCGCATGCTGATTTTCGGCCTGGCGCTCATTATCATCATGATCTTCCGGCCGGCTGGACTGCTGCCGTCGGTGCGCCGGCGCCGTGAATTCGGCTCCGATGCAACCGTGCTTAGGCAGGAACATGCCTCGCTCTATGACGTCCGGCGCTGAAACAAAACCGCTACAGCGCCCGGCCACGCTGCTCGCGGTTGACGGCGTGACCAAATATTATGGCGGCCTGGCGGCGCTCCAGAATATTTCGCTGCATATCCATGCCGGCGAAATTTACGGCCTGATCGGCCCGAATGGCGCGGGCAAGACCACGTTATTCAATGTGCTCACCGGCCTGTATACGCCCGATAGCGGGAGCATCACGCTGAATGGACGCGCTGTATCCGGCCGCAAGCCGAATCAGGTGGCGGCCTTGGGTGTGGCGCGCACCTTTCAGAACATACGACTGTTTGCCAACATGACGGCGCTGGAGAATGTCATGGTGGGACGGCACGTGCGTACCCATGCCGGGATTGTCGGCGCCGTGTGGCGCAATCGCGCTACGCGCGCGGAAGAGGCGGCGATTGCCGGTCGTGCGCGTGAATTGCTGGAGTATGTCGGCATCGCCCGGCACGCACACATGCTGGCTAAGAATCTTCCGTATGGCGATCAGCGCCGGGTCGAGATCGCGCGCGCCCTCGCCACCGATCCCGTGCTGTTGGCGCTCGATGAGCCGGCCGCGGGGATGAATGCCAGTGAGACCGCCATGCTCCAGACGCTGCTGCAAAAGATTCGTGCCGATGGCGTGACGTTGTTGCTGATTGAACACGACGTCAAATTGGTCATGGGATTATGCGACCGCGTCGCGGTCCTGGATTACGGCAAGAAAATCGCGGAAGGCGTGCCGGCTGAGGTGCAGCGTGACCCGCAAGTGATTGAGGCCTATCTCGGCGGGGGGCTGGCATGAGCAGGGAGCAGTGCCTGCCGCGAAGCGGTAGGTGCGACCGTCCGCGAATGGCCACCGGCTGCCGACAATCCGGTGATGAATATCGGTATGCGTTTAAGGAGGAGGCGCTCGCATGAGTTTTCTGCAAACGCGCGATCTCGAGGTCGTTTACGGCGGAATACGCGCCGTCAAAGGCGTGGACCTGAAAGTGGAACGCGGCGAACTCGTGTGCCTGATCGGCGCCAACGGTGCCGGCAAGACCACGACACTCAAATCGCTGTGCGGCATGCTCAAGCCCAGCCGGGGGGAAATTCTATATGAAGGAAAACCCATTACCGGCCGGCCTTCGCATGAACTGCTGCGACTCGGAATTTCACTCGTACCGGAAGGGCGCGGGATTTTCGGGCGCCTGACCGTGGAGGAAAATCTCATGATCGGCGCCTATTCGAGAAACGATTCGGCGGAGATTCGCGCCGATCTGGAGCGCCACTACGAATTGTTTCCGCGCTTGCTGGAACGCCGCGTGCAACAGGCCGGCACGCTCTCGGGCGGCGAACAACAAATGCTCGCCATCGGCCGCGCGCTCATGAGCCGCCCACGGCTGTTGTTGCTCGACGAACCGAGCATGGGGCTCGCACCCATGCTGGTGCAGAAAATATTCGCGACCATCAAACGCATTGCGCAAGAGGGCATGACACTGCTGCTGGTGGAACAGAACGCCAAGCTCGCGCTCGAAGTCAGCCACCGCGGCTATGTGATGGAAAGCGGGAAGATCATCTTGGCCGACTCCGCCGAGGCCTTGCTCAAGAATCCGAAAGTCCAGCAGGCGTATCTGGGAGGATAGAGAGGAGTGTAGTCCGGCTGCTCCCGCGCTTCACGGTGTTTGCGGCATTAGCGTTTCCTGCGCGCCCGAGCTTGGAATAAATCATTGTTCAAAATTCCGCACTTCGCATTCCGGATTCCGCATTCTGAGACGCCGGCCCCAGCCGCCGCACAATTTCCTTTTCAAGGCACTTTAGCTGTTCGGGATCGGTGAGGAGCTGCTTCTCGCGGGTATTAATGAAAAAAATATCCTCGGCGCGCTCGCCGTAGGTGGCCACCTTGGCCGCCATCAGGTTGACCTGGCACTGCTTGAGCGCCAGCGCGATCTGATAAAGCAATCCCGGGCGGTCCTGGGCCGTGACTTCCATGGTGGTCAGTTGTCCCTTCGGCGATGGGCTGAACGCGGCGCGTGTCTCGATGGGAAAATGTTTGAGTTGCCGTGACAGACTGGATGTCTGTAAGTCCCGTCCCGGACGCGGATTCAGTAATTGGTCGCGCATGGCCTTTTGCCATTGCGCGAGCTGGCGCGGGTCGCTGACGGGTTTGCCGGAGTGATCCAGCACGACAAAGGTGTCGAGCGCGAAACCGTTACGCAAGGTGTGGATGCGCGCATCCACGATGGACAGGTTCAGGCGGTCGAAGCCCGCGGTCATGATGACGAACAGATCGTCTCGATCCGGGGTGTAGATCAGAAACTCGCTGCCGCCGAGTTCCGGTGTGTAACGCGTGGCGACGATCGGCAGGTCGGAGGCCGGGGCAGCGGCGATGACCTGTGCGTGCCACGCGAGGCTGTCGGCGTCGTAGGGAAGGAAG
>JAUSDQ010000085.1 GCA_030650525.1 Sulfuricaulis sp. | reverse complement strand
ACGCAAGCGCAGCGTCAGGAAACCGAGCGGCACGGCCAGCAGCGCGGCGATACCGGCGCCCTTGATCACCGCCAGCCACCACGGGAAGCCCCAGGTCAGGAACAGCGCGCCGGCATAGGCGCCGACGCCGAAGAACGCCGCGTGTCCGAAAGACACGTAGCCGGTCATGCCCGAGATCAGGTTCCACGCCTGCGCCAGCGCGATCACCATGAACACCTGGAGCAGGAATGACTGGTGGTAGTCGTTGATCGCGAGCGGCGCCAGCAGCACGAACGTCACCAGCACCACGCTCACCCAGCGGCCGTTCAAACGTTGGAGGCCATTAAACACGCGCCGTCCCCTTGAGCCCGGTCGGCCGGATCAACAATACGGTCGCCAGCGAATATTTTTTGTAGGGTGGGCATCGCCCACCACACATGGCTTCGATTGCTGTCTGTTGGTGGGCTATGCCCACCCTACATCTTTTAAGATAGGTTCTAGGCACGCGCCGTCCCCTTGAGCCCGGTCGGCCGGATCAACAATACGGTCACCAGCAGCAAATAGGCCACCGCCTCGGCCCACTGGGTCGAGGCGAAGCCGCCGACGAAGGCTTCCACCACACCCAGCAGGATGCCGCCATAAAACGCGCCGAGGAAGTTGCCCATGCCGCCGATGATAATGATGGCGAAGCACTTCTGGATGAAGTCCACGCCCGAGCCGGGCCAGAACGAGTAGATCACGGAAAGCATCACGCCCGCGGCCCCGGCCATGCCAGCGGCCATACCGAAGGTGAGCATGCGGATTTTGCGGACGTCGATGCCACAGATCGCGGCCACCTGGGCATGCTCCGACACCGCGCGGATCGCCTTGCCAAGACGCGTGCGCTCGAGAAACAGATACACCCCCACGGTCAGCAACAGCGAGATCGCGCCGGCCGTGGCGCGCGGCTTCGAGACGGAAAATTGGCCGATCAGAAACGAACCCTGGAGCGCCGGTACCGACTTGAAGTCGGCGCTGAACAGCAGCAAGCCGACATTGATCAGGATGATCGACACGCCGTAGGTCGCGAGCAGCGAAGTGAGCATCGGGCGTCCCACCACGCGCTCGATCAGCACGCTCTGGAGATAGTAGCCCGCGATGAAGAGCAGCGGCACGATCAGCAGCAGCGAAACCAGCGGATGCAGACCAAAAACGGTGAAAAGCACGTAAGCGCCGAAAGCACCGACCAGCATGAACTCGGCGTGCGCCAGGTTGATGACGCGCATCACCCCGAAGACGAGGTTCAGCCCGCAGGCGAGCAATGCGTAGAGCATGCCCGCCAGCAGGCCGCCGATCAGAAACTGCAGGAGGATGTCGGGTTCGAGCAGTTCCACGGGCGGGATTCGTATCAGCCGCGAGGTTTACGTGCCACCCGCCGACCCGTGGACATCAATCCTTCAGCGCTTGCCCCAATCCTTGAACGGATAGGTCACCTTGGCGGTCGCGGCATCGGCCGGCAGGACGACATGGCGCTCGCCGCCGAGCCACTGCACGGCGTAAGCCGGTTTGCCGATCTGCTTGCCGGTCGCGTCCACCTTGAAACGGCCAAAGGCGTTGACGGTGTCGAGCGCGAACAGCGCCGCGCGTACCTTGTCGCGATCCGTGGAACCGGCCTTCTTGACCGCCACTTCGAGCACGTAACCCGCGCCATAACCGCCGCCCGCGTGGTAACCCGGTTCATGACCGTACTTGGCCTTGTATTTCTCGCCAAATTCCTTGGCGCCCGGAAGCTTGAGTGTGGGCTCCCATTGGGTATTGCCCATGACACCCTCGGCGTCGAGGCCCAGGTTCTGGCCGAAGTCAGGGAGGCCGGGGCCCACGGCAAAGGCGAAGATCTTGACATGCAAGCGGTTCTCCTTGGCCTGACGCATGAAGGCCGTGGAGTCGGGCAGGTAGGAACCGCCGATCACCATGTCGACTTTCTTGGCCTTGATCTTGATGATCATGGAAGAGAAATCGGTCGAGGCCTTGCCGTATTCCTCCTCGAACACGATCTGCATGCCGAGCTGCTTCGCCTTGGTCTTGACGCCGCTGGCCACCCCGCGCGGGAAAGCCGTGTTCTCGTAAATCAGCGCGATCTTCTTAAGCCCCTTGGACTTGCCGAACTCGAGAATCTGGTCCATGTAGAGCTCGGCCAGCGTGTACAGGCCGAAGGTATTTTTATAACCGCGCTCCCAGATCTCGCTGGCCGAGGCGCCGGAGGACACCATCGGGAAGTTGTGTTTCTCGGCCACGGTGCTGGCGGCCATGGTGACGTCGGAGGAATACGGCCCGATCAGCAGGTCGACCTTGTCGTCGGTGATGAGCTTTTCGTAAAGCTTCGCGCCGGTTTCCGGTTTTGACTCATCGTCGTAATGCACGAGCCGCACCTTCTGGCCGAGCAGCCCGCCGCGGGCGTTGGCCTCGTCAACCCACATCTGGAAACCTTGCAATTGTTCCTGGCCGGTGCGCGCGTACTTGCCGGTGAGCGCCACGGAGGTTCCCACGACGATATCCTTGGCGTGGGTAACTACCGGGAAAATAATAAAAGCGAGAACAACGGAAAGCAGGGAAGACAGCAAATATCGGCGATTCATAATTATCTCCTCCTTAAGTCGCCGCGCAACGCGGCATGGGCCATAAGCGTCGCTACCATACCACAGAGGCAAAACGGATAAAAAGCCGATTCTGGCCGTTGGCAAGGGATCAGGCGCCATGTCCTGGCCAGTCCACCGAAGTTCCCCCATTTTGCCTGCCGGGAACAGGTCCGTTAAAGTAGGCGCAGTCATGCCAAAACCATCACTTTGAATTCCACCACGCCCATCAGCAACCGCGGCAAACTGCCCCGCACCGTGATCGTCATCGGGCTGGTCAGCCTGCTCAACGATTTCGCCAGCGAAATGGTGGTGCCACTCATTCCGCTGCTGCTCGCGACCGTCCTCGCCGCAGGCCCGGTGGCGCTCGGACTGATCGAAGGCGTGGCCGATACCGTTTCCAATCTGCTCAAGCTCTGGGCCGGGCGGCATTCCGATCTCTATGGACGGCGGCGCAAGCCGTACGTGGTGGCGGGTTACCTGCTTTCGAATCTGGTCCGGCCGTTGATCGGTATCTCCGGCAGCTGGCTCACCGTGCTCACGATCCGCGTCACCGACCGCATCGGCAAGGGCGTGCGCACCGCGCCGCGCGATGCGCTGGTCTCGGACGCGATCGACGACAACAACGCCGGCCACGCCTACGGCTTCACGCGCGCGCTCGATCACACCGGCGCGGTGCTCGGAGCACTGGCGGCCGCGGCCATCGTGTACTGGGGCACGCCGCGGCTCGATGTCGTGATCGCGCTGTCCACCATTCCTGGGCTGCTGGCCGTGAGTCTCGTCGTCTTCGGCATCAAGGAATCACCGCGTACAGATAACATTTCCGCCGAGCGCGCGCCGCTGAGCTGG
>JAUSDQ010000080.1 GCA_030650525.1 Sulfuricaulis sp. | reverse complement strand
CCGATCCAGTTGAACGGGCGGAACAGGGTGAACTTCAGGCCGTCCTTCATGCCGTAGGCGAAGATCACGCGATCGAGCAATTGTTTCGAACAGGAATAAATCCAGCGCTGTTTGTGGATCGGCCCCAGCACCAGACTGGTGTTTTCCTCATCGAACTCGGCGTCGGTGCTCATGCCATAGACCTCGGAGGTCGAGGGGAACAGCACGCGCTTTTTGTAGCGCACGCACTGGCGCACGATCTCGAGATTGGCCTCGAAATCGAGTTCGAACACGCGCAGCGGATCGAGCACATAGGTCGCGGGCGTGGCGATGGCCACGAGCGGCAGCACCACATCGCATTTCTTGACGTGGTATTCGATCCACTCCTTGTTGATGGTGATGTCGCCTTCGACGTAATGGAAGCGTTTATGTCCGAGGCACTCGCCGAGCTTGTCCTGGCCCATGTCCATGCCATAGACCTCCCAATCGGTGTCGCGCAGGATGCGCTCGGTCAGGCTGTTGCCGATGAAACCGTTCACGCCGAGGATTAACACTTTGAGACTCATGCTGACTCCATTTTTATAAAACGAAATTAACCGCCAAGGCGTCAAGCATTTGTAGGGTGGGCATCGCCCACCATTAAATTGCTTGATTGTGGCCCGATGGTGGGCAATGCCCACCCTACATCTAAATTATTCGCCCAAAACCTGGTTCAATCGCAAACCATGCGCAGCGCCTTCCTGTTCCGGTCCGCCGCGCCACTGCCATTTCGTGATCTCGAGACAGCCCGGCCCCGCCGCCACGCGCAAGGGGGCGACCGAAACCACCTGGCCCGGTTGACCTTCAACCTCCGGCCGCGGCTCGGCCCACCAGATAAAGAATCGCCGCCCGTCGATATCGGTAAAGGCCCCGGGATAAGGATGGGTCACCGCGCGTATCAGGTTAAAGATCCGCCCGGCATCCACATGCCACTCGATCCGTCCGTCATCCGGCTGGCGGCCGCCATAATAACTCGCTTGTGACTCGTCTTGCGGGCGACGTGGCGGACGGCCCTGTTTAATAGCATCGATATTCCGCTCAAGAGTGTTTCGCGCCGCCACGGTGACCTTAATAAAGACATCCTGGGCCGTTTCCATTGGGCCGATGGACACCGCCTCCTGATCCACGATGTCACCGGCATCGGGACGTTTGACCATGTAGTGCAGGGTGACGCCGGTCTGGGTTTCGCCGTTCAGCA
The DNA here is from genome assembly GCA_030650525.1 of Sulfuricaulis sp. Classification (GTDB taxonomy): domain Bacteria; phylum Pseudomonadota; class Gammaproteobacteria; order Acidiferrobacterales; family Sulfurifustaceae; genus Sulfuricaulis. Next base: position 8,832 of record JAUSDQ010000080.1, on the reverse strand, counting down.
CCGCCCAGTTAATCGGCACGCGCCCGCGATATTTCGGCAGCAGCGAGCCATGCATATTGAAGGCGCCCAGGCGCGGGATATCCAGGATTTCCTGACCGATCATGTGGCGATAGTAAAATGAAAAAATAATCTCCGGCTGCATTTCGCGTAGACGTGTCATCCACTCGGACGTGTTGGCATTATCCGGAGTGTAAACCGGGATCTGGTGACGCCGTGCCAGCTCCGCGACCGACTTGAACCAGATTTTTTCCTCGGGATTATCGCGATGCGTGAATACCGCCAGCACCCGGCCGCCACGCTGGATCAGGGCATCAAGGCATTCATAACCAACGTCATGGTAACCGAAAACGACAATGCCGGGCTCAGCCATCGAGCTGTTCGTACACTTCGCGGATCACGAAACGCGGGCGGCGGCGTACTTCCTGATAAATGCGCCCGACGTATTCGCCGATGAGCCCAAGGCCCATGATACCCACACCGACGAGGAAATACAGGATCGCGAACAAGGTGAACACACCTTCCGCTTCCGGGCCAACGATGAGCCGGCGGATAAACAGGAAAATCACGAACAGCAGACTGCCGGCGGCGATCACCATACCAAACAAAGTAAATACCTGCAGCGGCACCACGGAAAACCCCGTCATCAAGTCAAAATTGAGACGGATCAGCTTATACAGGCTGTATTTCGAAGTGCCGGCCGCGCGCGTCGCATGTTCGACTTCAACCTCGGCGGGATTGGCGGCAAAACTCATCGCCAGCGCCGGGATGAAGGTCGAGGTCTCGCCGCTCGCGGTAATGTTCTCAACGATGCGGCGTCGATAAGCACGCAGCATGCACCCCTGGTCGCGCATCCGGATCCGTGTCGTGCTCTCGCGCACCCGATTGAGCAGTCGCGAGGCGCTGCGGCGGAACCACGAATCGTGGCGGTCCTTGCGATAACCGCCGACGACGTCGTGCCCCTTTTCAATCTCCATCAACAGCTTCGGAATTTCTTCCGGTGGGTTCTGCAGATCGGCGTCGAGTGTCACGATCACGTCGCCCCGCGCGCGCTCGAACGCCGCCATGATCGCCATGTGCTGGCCGAAGTTGCCGTTGAAATCGATCACCCGCACCTGCCGCGGCCGTTGCTTGTGAAAGTCGCGCAACAACACCAGCGAGTTGTCGCGGCTGCCGTCGTTGGTGAACAGAATCTCGTAAGGCTGCCCGAACTTGTCCAGCACCGCCGTCAGCCGCAGGAACAGCGCCGGCAGATTTTCCTGCTCGTTGTACACCGGTATCACGACGCTGACATAGGGCTTGTCCACGTTACTTCCTCCCGAACAGGTCGGCCATGGCCGCGATCGCCCGGTCCTGGTCAGCGTCGCTCATGCCGGGGAACAGCGGCAGGCTCACGATGCGGTCGGAGACGTTCTCGGCGTTCGGGAAATCCCCGCGTTTGAAACCGAAATGCTCACGGTAATAAGGATACAGATGGACCGCGCGATAATGTATCCCGGTGCCGATGTTGCGCTCTTTCATGCCCTGCATAAAGGCATCGCGGTCCATGCCCGCGGTCTCGGGATTGATGAGTGGCGTGAACAGATGCCACGCATGCCGATGCGGATACGGCGGCGTGCCGGGCAGCGTCCACTGCGGCCAATCCGCGAGCGATTCCCGATATCGTTGCGCGAGCTCGGTGCGCCGCCGGATGAAACCTTCGAGCGCCGGCAACTGGTGCAGCCCGAGCGCGGCCTGGATGTCCATCATATTGTACTTGTAGCCCGGCGTGATGATCTCGTAATGCTGCGAGCCGGTCTTGCCGAAGCGGTTCCAGGCCTCGCGGTCCATGCCGTGAAACCGCAGCAAGGCAATCTGCTCGGCCATTTTGTCGTCACGCGTGACCACGCAGCCGCCTTCGCCGGTGGTGATGTTCTTATTCGGGTGAAAGCTGAACACCTGGATGTCGCCGAAGGCGCCGATACGCCGGCCTTTGTATTCCGTGCCGATGGCATGGGCCGCGTCTTCGATCACGCGCAACCCGTGTTTGTCCGCCAGCGCATAGAGCGGATCGAGGTCCACCGGGAGTCCCGCGAAATGCACCGGCATGATCGCGCGCGTGCGCGGGGTAATCGCTTGCGCCAGCCGTGCCACATCCATGTTATAGGTGTCGGGCTCGACGTCCACCAGCACCGGCTTGCCGCCGGTCAACACGATGGTGTTAAGCGTGGCAGCGAAGGTCATGGGCGTGGTGATGACCTCATCGCCCGGCTTGAGTTCCAGTGCCGCGAGCGCCAGGTGCAGCCCGGCGGTGGCGGAAGAAAGCGTCAGCGCATGGGGCGCGCTGAAATAAGTTTTCAGCAGCGCTTCAAATTTTTTCACCCGCGGGCCAGTGGTGATCCACCCGGATTCAAGGCAGGCCACCACTTCGTCGATCGCCGCGCGACTGATCGTGGGCCGTGAGAACGGCAGAAATTCATCCGTCATGACATGGGTCCTAGCTGCGGGTGACCAGATAAACCCCGGCGATGATAATAAGAATACCGGTGATACGCGTCATGGAAAGATTTTCCTGGAACAGGTAATAACCGGCCACGGCGTTGACGATATAACCCACGCTCAACATCGGATAGGCGAGACTCACCTCCACGCGCGACAGCACCAGCAACCACACCAGGACGCTGACCACGTAGGCAAAGATCCCGGCCAGCACGAATGGGTTGACGGCCACTTGCAGGCCGATGGGAACAAAATTGGCCCAGGCGAATTCGAAATAGCCGATGCGGCGCATGCCCTCCTTGAGCAGCAGCTGAGCGCCGGCATTGAGCAGCACCCCCAGAAGAATCAGTCCGAAATGGTTCACTGTTGGCTCGCCCCGTTGGCCAGAAGCACGTTGGATCCGGTTTGCGCGATCAAATAGAACTGCCCGCGCCCGCTAGCGCGGAGTTTGTCATAGTTGTCGCGCCCGGTCAGCAGGTAGACCCGTCCCGGTCCCAGCCAGCGCGGCCAGAAGGCGGGTTCCTCGATCATCCATGCGCTCACGTCCTCGACCTCGGTGCCAAACCGCAGCTCGCCCTTCCAGTCGACCACGGTGATGCGTCTTTCGAGATACACCGGCAGATCCTGATAATACTCGCGGTAGCTCATCACTTCGTCCGTGGGTTGCAGCCGCGGTTTAACGATCAGGGCCAACTGCTTCACCGAGCGCTTCTCATCCAGATAGGCAAAGCCCCGATCCGTCACACCCAGGAAGATAACCGCGGACATGACCATGGCGGCGATCGTCCAGCGCGGACGCCGCCAAAAGCCGACGCCGAACGGGATAACGGCCGTTGCCAGCAGACTGCCCAAAATCAGCCAAGCGTAGCCGCCGAACACCCGGGAGTATTCGGCCACCCGCGGACGGTCCGGCGCGCTCTCCGGCACGAACGCCAGCGCCAGCGTGAGCATCAACCCCAGCGCGAGCAACACCCATGTGCCCGCACGCAGCCCCGCCGCAGTCATATCATCCCAACACGCCGCCAGATAGCGCGCCGCGAGCAGTGCGAGCGGTGGCATGACCGGCAGAATATAGGGAATGAGTTTCGAACTCGACATCGAGAAGAACGCAAACGGGAGTAAGACCCATAACAGCAGAAAAAGTCCCTCGCGATTTTCCCGGCGCGCGCGCCAGGAAGCGGGCCAAGCCCGCTTCAGGGATTGTCCCAGATACGCCGCCCACGGATAGAATCCGGCGATCAGCACCGGGATAAAAAACCACGCAGGCTGGTAACGATCGTGCCCCTTGCTCAGGTAGCGCTGGAAGTGTTCATGGATAAAATAAAAATGGGCGAACTCCGGATTGGCACTTGATGCCGCAAAATGCCATGGCGCCGCGATCAGAAAAAAAATAATCAGTCCGGACGGAAGATAAATGGTTTTCAGCAGCCGCCACTCATTCAGGATCAGAATCCACGTCCCGATCACCATGGCCGGGATCACGATGCCGATGAGGCCCTTGGTGAGCGTCGCGAGCGCGGCAAAAACATAGAAGGCCCAGAAATAATTGCGCCGCGCGCGACCGGCGGGTTCGCGGGTGCCCAACAAAAAAGCGAGCAAGGCCACGGTCAACAGTGACGACACGGCCATGTCGAGCGTCACGGTGCGCCCGAGAAAAAAATACAGCGGGGTGGTCGCGAGCACCGCGGCCGCGAGCAGACCGGTGCGCCGGTCATACAGGCTTCGGCCGGCGGCGTACACCGCGAGACAGCCCATGATCGCAAACAGCACCGGCCACAGGCGCATGGCCCATTCCTTCAAACCGAAAACCTTGATGGCGCCGGCCTGCAACCAGTAGAACAGCACCGGTTTTTCAAAATACTTCACGCCATTAAGTCGGGGCGTGACGTAATCGCCGCTTTGCACCATCTCGCGTGGAATCTCGACGTAGCGCCCCTCGTCCGGATGCCACAGGGCGCGGTGGCCGAGCGCAAACCCGAACAGCAAACCGAGCAGTAACGTCAGCACTAAAATATCGCGCCGCCAAGTAACGTCTGTTGTGTCTGACAGATTGGGGACGCGTGATTCAACCATGGGCATCGGGATGGGTGTGGCCGGTAGGCAGTCGTGTAGGTGGGCGGATTATTTCAGAAAACCCCGGCGGAACCGAGTCGACATTAGCCGCCGGATCCCGAGGCGAAGCTCTGTCGGAGACGGCGGCAGTAGCGCCCATGGAAACATGGCTCTTTGCGGCTACCTGCGCCCATTGCCGAAAGAGCATTCGCCTCGGGCACTGGGCGCTAGAATCCCCAGGCCGCCCGGGCTATAGTTGACCGGATTTGTCAGGATAGAAACCGTGGGCCATACCTTACACACCAATCGTCTCATCCACGAGACCAGCCCGTATCTGTTGCAGCACGCGCACAATCCGGTGGACTGGCATCCGTGGGGCACGGAAGCCCTGGAGCGCGCCCGGCGCGAAGACAAACCGATTCTGGTTTCCATCGGTTATTCGGCCTGCCACTGGTGCCACGTGATGGAGCATGAATCGTTCGAAGACGAAGCCGTCGCGCGCGTCATGAACGAACTCTTCGTGTGCATCAAGGTGGATCGCGAGGAACGCCCCGATCTCGACAAGATCTATCAGACCGCACACCAGATTCTGGCGCAACGTCCGGGCGGTTGGCCGCTCAACATGTTCCTGACACCGGATGACCGGATGCCATTTTTTGGCGGCACGTATTTTCCCAAAACTCCCCAATACGGCATGCCCGGATTCATCGACCTGCTGCACCACGTGGCCGAAGTCTACGCCCAGAAGCGCGCCGCCATCCGCGAGCAAAATGCCTCGCTGCGTGACATCTTTGGACGCCTGCAGCCGGCCGCGCCGGCGCCGGGTGTGCACATCGGCCCGGAAGTGTTGGACGGGGCCTACAGCGAGTTGCAGCGCCAGTTCGACGCGCGCTTCGGTGGCTTCGGTCAAGCACCGAAATTTCCGCATCCCACTTCGCTGGAGCTGTGTCTGCATCGCTGGGCGCGCAGCACCGACCATGGTGCCGAGGACCAGGAGGCCCGGCGCATGGTGCGGGATTCCCTTATGGCCATGGCCCACGGCGGCCTCTACGATCAAGTCGGTGGGGGTTTCTGCCGTTATTCGGTGGACGAGCGCTGGGAGATCCCGCATTTCGAAAAAATGCTCTATGACAACGCCCAGCTGCTAGCCCTCGTCACCGATGCCTGGCTCGCCACCGGTGAATCGGTGTTTCGGCGCGTGGCCATGGAAACAGCGGAATGGGTGATGCGCGAAATGCAGTCGCCCGCGGGCGGTTACTACTCGGCGCTGGATGCCGATTCCGAAGGTCACGAAGGCAAGTTCTACGTCTGGACCGCCGAGGAAATTCGTGCACAACTGACGCCCGAAGAATGGGACATGGTAGAGCGGCGATTCGGTTTGAAGGGAGCGCCCAACTTTGAAGGCGCCTGGCACCTGAATGTTCGCGTCGATCAGGCGACGCTGGCGCTGGAGTGGCGGTGCCCGAAATCCGACGTCACGGCATTATTGGATTCGGCGCGCCAGAAATTGTTCGCCGCGCGCGAACGCCGGGTGCGCCCGGGTCGGGATGAAAAGATCCTCACCTCATGGAACGGGCTCATGATCAAGGGCATGGCGCGTGCCGGTCGCGTTCTGGATCGGCCTGATTTCATCGCCTCGGCGGAACGCGCCTTGAGTTTCATTCAAGCCGAGTTGTGGCGCGGCCAACGGCTGCTGGTCACCCACAAGGACGGCAAATCCCAGCTCAATGCCTACCTCGACGATCATGTGTTCATGATGGAAGGGGCGCTCGAGCTGCTGCAGTCGCGCTGGCGCCGGGAGGATTTCGATTTCATCCGCGCGCTCGCCGATACGGTGCTGGAGCATTTCGAGGACGAAAGCCAGGGCGGATTTTATTTCACCGGCGACGATCACGAGCAGCTGGTCTACCGTCCTAAGCCGGTCGCGGATGACGCCACTCCTTCCGGCAACGGCGTCGCGGCACGCGTGTTCCTCCGGCTCGGCCATCTGCTCGGCGATCTCAATTACCTGCACGCGGCCGAACGCACGCTGGAGGCCTTGTACACCAGTATCCGGCAACAACCCTCCACCCACGGAGCCCTGCTGCTGGCGCTGGAGGAACTACTCTATCCGCCCCAAACGGTGGTGCTGCGTGGAACACCGGGGGCGATGAAACCGTGGCAAGCGTTAGCTGGACGCCATTACCGACCGCACCGACTGGTGTTGGCGATTCCGGATAATATCGCGGATCTTCCTGGGGTGTTGGCCGAACGTACCCTCAGGGGTGAAGTAACAGCCTATCTCTGCACCGGTCATGCCTGCTCGGCGCCTACGGCCGATTTTCGGGAATTCGAAGCGGCGCTGGCAGAATCCGCACCGAGCACGGACGAACACGTGTAAAAAAACGGGCCGCGATGCGGCCCGTTTCATCACGGTAAAACTGAAATCCTAGTACGTAATCTTCCCGTACACCGTGGCATAGGTCGCGTTATCCCGCAGCTTTTTATAGACCATCCGCGGATACATGGTGCCGCTGGTGGACGGCAAGGTAAACAGGATGTCGTAACGCGTGCCCGGGGTGATGTCGATACTGCTGACGGTCATGGGCGATGACAGCGTCCGACCATCCCGAACGTACACGGTGAAGGAGGGTCCGCCGAGACTAAACGTGCCGTTCACCGAATGCATCCCAATCAGGCGCAACGCCACCTTCTTGCTCGGCGCCGCGGCCAGCGTTATCGCTGGTGACGACGTGCTTGTGCCTTGCTTGCCGTCAATCAGGAATATCGTCGGGTTGTAGTCGGCGAAAACCGTGCTGTCCCCGATTGCCGTATGATACTTTGGGTCCACCGTGCTGAGCATATAGTTCTGCACGTAATCGAACGCCGTCGCGGAATTGCTGTTGATCTGGTTTAGGAAATTACCGCTGGCGTCTTTCGGTCGCACGATCAGGGAGGCGTACATGCCCATCTCCAGGTGCTTCACGGTGTGCTGGTGGCAGTGATAGGCATAGCTTCCTTCCATGCCCGCCGCCGGCGTCCAGGTGTAGGTGTCACCCGTGATGGAACCCCCGGTTTCGGGGACGCCGTCCTCGGAGGTCTTTACGTCCGCCCCGTGCATATGGATGGTATGGCCGCTGTACGGCGCCGGTTCTTGCGGCCACATCATGCCGCTCAAAGTCAGATTCAGCGTATCGCCCACGCCAACTTCGACCACGGGGCCCGGTACCAGACCGGCGCCCATGGCGCAATCGTTAAAGCCCCAGAACTGCACGCCGAACAACATGACGCCTCGTACGCACACGGTTTTGTTGATGGTGGCGGCCTGGGTCGCATTCGCCACTATCCCCAGGGACATCAGCAATACCACGACTGTTCCCAGTTTGATGACGCTCATTGATTTGATCCGATTCATGGTGAATTCCTCCGTGAATTATTTAATATCGATCATGGTCACGGCGCCGTTCAGATACACGCCATTGGCGGTTTCCATCTGGGCGGTGTGCACATGCATGGGGTACATGCCGGGCTGGTTCAGGTAAAACAGCAGATCGGCGGTCCCCAGCGGAGGGATATTAACCACGTCGAGCTTTTTGTACGGCGCGCTCTGACGTGAGCCATTCACCGTCAACAGGTCGAAATGGTTGGAGTGGAAATGCAGCGAATAGGGGAACTGCCCCGGGTTCACGATGCGGATCAGCGCCGTCTGTCCCACACTGCCATCGATCGTGTTTTTGCCCAGCGCGGCCATGGAATCGAACCCGCCTAGGCCGTTGATCATAAAATAGTTGGGCTTATAGACCGAAGTATTGACAGTACCCCCGGTGCCGGCGACGTCGTTCCAGCGCGGCTTGTCCATGTCGCTCGTCACCCACATACGCTGGAAGGTATACGACGGTCCACCGGTCCAGGCCTTGGCACTGCCGTCCGCCGGACCAAGCCACAGCATGCCGTGCATGCCCATCTCCCGGTTGATGTTGCTATTGAGTGTGTCGTAGTAGAGATAAGTGCCGGCGGAGGAGGTGGCGGTAGTAAACGTGTAGGTCTTACTGGCACCGGGTGCGATCGCGGTCGTGTCGGTGGTCAATCCCTGAATCTTGAAGTTGTGATTGATGTTGTGATTGTTCACGACCGTGATGTTAAACGTATCGCCTTCCCGGCCGGTTAATACCGGCCCCGGCACCTTGGTGAGACCCGCTTGGTCGGTAAAGCTCCACGCGTACAGCGTGGCGCCACCGGCGCCATTGATCGTCCAGGTACCCGAGGTGATATAGAGCGTGTAATTGCGCGTGACACTCGCGGCCGCGCTGAGTACCGTAAACGGCG
>JAUSDQ010000072.1 GCA_030650525.1 Sulfuricaulis sp. | reverse complement strand
ACACCGCCAAGTACCTGGGCGGTGACGCGTATTTTGAAGCCGCGGCCCGTGCGGTGCGCACGCATGGCGGCTTTGGATATGCCAAGGAGTTCCATGTCGAGCGCTATTACCGCGAGGCCATCGGGGGCTTGATCGCGCCGGTCAGTCACGAACTCATACTCTGCCATATCGCGGAAAAGGCCCTCGGCCTGCCTAAGTCCTACTAGCAGGACGCGTGAGAAAAATTTGACGTTCAAGAAACACGAATTCACCGATGCCGCCCGCATGCGGCGCTGCATTGACACCCTCAAACTGTGGAGCATGAAACATGACTGAAGCTGTAATCGTTTCTACCGCGCGAACAGGCATTGCCCGTTCTTTTCGGGGTTCCTTGAACAATATCAAGTCCCCCAGCTTGATGGGCCATGTCATCCGTCACGCGGTGGACCGAGCCGCTATCGATGGCGGTGAGATCGACGATGTCGTGATCGGTACCGTGCTTGAAGCCGGGACCGCCGGCAACAATCTGGCGCGCAACGCCATCTTCGCCGCCGGCTTGCCCAACACGGCATCCGGGATGACACTGGACCGGGCATGCTCCTCCGGGCTGATGGCGATTTCGACTGCCGCCAAGCAGATCATGGTGGACGGCATGCAAATTGTCGTGGCTGGCGGCCAGGAAAACCTCACCGCGGTGCAGAACCGCTACCTGGAATGGAGCTACGGCGAAAGTGATCCGGCGGTGACGAAGCTGGTGCCACACGCCTACATGCCCATGCTGGAGACCGCCGAGTACGTGGCGAAGAAATACGGAATCTCCCGTGAAGCGCAGGATCTTTACGCGTTGGAGTCGCAGATGCGTACTGCCAAGGCGCAGGCGGAAGGTCGGTTCCTCAGTGAAATCGTACCGATTACAGCGACCATGGCCGTGGTGGACAAGGAGACCAAAGCGGTTTCCTACCAAGAGGTGACGCTCAGCAAGGACGAATGCAATCGCCCGCAAACCACACTGGCAGCACTTCAGGCGGTGAAGCCGGCCATTGAGGGCGGTTGTGTTACCGGCGGCAACGCGAGCCAGCTCGCCGATGGGGCGTCAGCCTGCGTCGTGATGGACAGCCGCCTTGCCGAACGTAAAGGCCTGGCGCCCCTGGGCATCTATCGGGGGATGGCGGTGGCTGGCTGCGCGCCGGAGGAGATGGGCATTGGCCCGATTTACGCCATACCTAAACTATTGAAACAGCATGGACTGAAGGTGAGCGACATTGGCTTGTGGGAATTGAACGAAGCCTTTGCCTGCCAAGTGATTTACTGTCGTGACCATCTCGGCATTGATCCGGCGATCTACAACGTCAACGGCGGCGGCATATCCATCGGCCATCCGTTCGGTATGACCGGCGCTCGCTGTGTGGGACACGCGCTGATTGAAGGCAAGCGCCGCAAGGTCAAATTCGTCGTGATTTCGATGTGCGTTGGGGGCGGCATGGGCGCGGCCGGTTTGTTCGAAGTCGCCTGATTTCAGCAAGGCGATTCGCCCCGAGATGGCCCCCATCCCTTGAACCCGTAACGCTTCGATCAGTAATAGTCTAATTAACCAACCAACCCATCAAAATCAGGAGAGAACCATGGATTTTTCACTCAGTGAAGAGCAACGTGCCATCGAAGATGCCATCGGCGACATTTGCGACAAGTTTGACGACAACTACTGGCTGCGTGCCGAAGAGGAACATCGCTTCCCGCAGGAACTGGTTGACGAGATGGTCAAGGCGGGCTGGATGGGTGTGACCATGCCGCAGGAGTATGGGGGCGCAGGCCTGGGTATCACCGAAGCCGCGATCATCGTCAAGCGCATCGGACGCATGGGCATCAACGCGTCGTCTGCGGTGCACATCAACCTGTTCGGACCGCACCCCGTGGTGGTGTTCGGCACGCCGGAGCAGAAGGCGCGCATGCTGCCACCGTTGATCGCGGGCAAGGATCGCACGTCTTTTGGCGTGACCGAGGCCAATGTCGGTCTCGACACCCTGCGCATCAAGACCTTCGCGGTGCGCAAGGGCGATCACTATGTGGTCAACGGCGGCAAGGTGTGGAATTCGACGGCGCAGATTGCCAACAAGATCCTGCTCATCACGCGCACCACCAAGTACGAGGACGCCAAGCGCAAGACGGATGGCTTGACGCTGTTCTACACCGATTTCGATCGCAGCAAGATCACGGTGCGCGAGATCCCCAAGATGGGCCGCAATGCGGTCGATTCGAAC
>JAUSDQ010000071.1 GCA_030650525.1 Sulfuricaulis sp. | reverse complement strand
GCGAGTAGCGTCGTGCCTTGCTTGCGTCAGTCCTGATTCCAAGCAATTTTCAAGTGGAGAATATCAATGAACGATCGTGTGGTGCGTATAGGCGGAGCCTCCGGGTTCTGGGGTGACAGTTCACTGGCGGCGCCTCAGTTGGTGCATGGCGCAAAGCTGGATTACCTGACCTTCGACTATCTGGCCGAACTCACGATGTCCATTCTGTCGCGGGCGCGGGCAAAGAATCCGGAAGCCGGCTACGCCATCGACTTTGTTGACGTGGCCATGCGCAGCGTCATCCGCGAGGTGGCGGCCAAGGGCATCAAGGTGCTGAGCAACGCCGGCGGCGTCAACCCGCGCGCCTGTGCCGAGGCACTGCGTAAATTGGCCGCCGCGGAGGGCGTGGAACTCAAGATCGCCGTGGTCGAGGGCGACGACCTGCTGGCCGACATCGACACCTTCCGAGGCGCCGACGTGCGCGACTTGCACTCCGACCAGCCGTTGCCGGCCAAGGTGATGAGCGCCAACGCGTATCTGGGCGCCTTGCCCATCGTCGAGGCGCTCAAGATGGGGGCGCAGGTCGTGATCACCGGACGCTGCGTGGACAGCGCCTTGCCGCTGGCCGCACTCATGTACGAGTTTGGCTGGACCGCACAGGACCATGACCTGATAGCGGCAGGCAGCCTGGCCGGCCACTTGATCGAATGCGGCCCGCAGGCCACCGGCGGCCTGTTCACCGACTGGGAACAGGTTCCCGGCTGGGACAACATCGGCTATCCCATCGTCGAGTGCCACGCCGACGGCAGCTTCATCGTCACCAAGCCAGCGGGCACGGGTGGGCTGGTGACGCCGGCGGTCGTGTCGGAACAAATGCTGTACGAAATCGGCGACCCAGCGGCCTATTTGCTGCCCGACGCCGTGTGTGACTTTACCGGCGTGCGCATGAGCGTTGACGGCGTGGACCGGGTGCGCGTGGAGGGCGCCCGTGGCCATGCGCCATCGGCCACCTACAAGGTATCGGCCACCTACGCCGCCGGCTGGCGCTGCGTCGCCAATGTGACCCTGATTGGCGGCAAGGCCGAACTCAAGGCCACGCGGATAGCCGAGGCGATTGTTAGCCGCACGCAGCGCATGTTGCGCGAACGCGGATTTGAAGACTATCGGCTGGTGTATTCGGAGGTGCTGGGCACGGAGGCCATGTTTGGCCCGCATTCACGCGTGCCGACCAATCGCGAGGTCATTCTGCGCCTGGTGGTGGAGCACGCGGACCCGCGTGCGCTGGAACTTTTTGCCAGCGAGATCGCACCCGGGGGCACTTCCTGGGCGCCTGGCATGGCAAGTATCGGGGGCGGGCGTCCGCGCTCCTCGCCGATCGTCAAACTGTTCTCCTTCCTGTGGCCCAAGTCAGAGCTGAGCGTGAGCGTCAGCTGCGATGGGGAAACACGTTCGGTGTCCATCCCTCAGGCGGCGACTTCCAATCAGGTCGCGCCGTCGGTTTACGCCGGCGAGGTCTCGCAGGCGCAGCTGCAAGGCGCTGACGTGGAAGTGCCCTTGCTGCGAATCGCGCATGGCCGCAGCGGCGACAAGGGTGACAGTGTCAATATTGGCGTGATCGCGCGCGATCCGAAGTGGATCCCGGTCCTGCGCTCTGAGCTGACGGCCGAGCGCGTGCACGCCTACTTCGCCCATCTGGTCAAGGGACCGGTGAAGCGCTTTGACGTGCCGGGCATCCAGGGCTTCAACTTCCTGCTGCTGGCGGCCCTGGGCGGGGGAGGCATGGCCTCGCCGCGCAGCGATCCGCTGGGTAAAGCCTTTGCGCAGATGCTGCTGGACATGCCGATCCGCGTGCCCGCCCGCCTGCTCGAATCGTGATGTCTATCGAATCGTGACAGGCTAATTAACCAACCAACCCCTCAAAGTCAGGACAAAGCTATGGATTTTTCACTCAGTGAAGAGCAACAGGCGATCGAAGATGGCGTTGGCGACATTTGCGACAAGTTCGACGATAACTATTGGTACACCGCTGACCAGGATAAACGGTTTCCTCGGGAGTTTGTCGATGCCTTGGTCAAGGCCGGCTGGACGGGTATCACCATGCCAGAGGAGTATGGGGGGGCTGGTCTCGGCATCACCGAAGCGGCGATTGTCGTCAAGCGCATTGGACGCTTGGGCGGAAATGCCGCCTCGTCCGTGCATATCAATCTGTTCGGACCGCACCCGGTGGTGGTGTTCGGCACGCCGGAGCAAAAGAAGCGTTTCCTGCCGCCGCTGATTGCGGGCAAGGACCGCACCTGCTTTGGCGTGACCGAGGCCAATGTCGGACTGGACACCTTGCGCATCAAGACCTTCGCGGTGCGCAAGGGAGATCACTATGTGGTCAATGGCGGCAAGGTCTGGACCTCCACCGCGCAGATTGCCAACAAGATACTGCTCATCACGCGCACCACCAAGTACGAGGACGCCAAGCGCAAGACGGATGGCTTGACGCTGTTCTACACCGATTTCGATCGCAGCAAGATCACGGTGCGCGAGATCCCCAAGATGGGCCGCAATGCGGTCGATTCGAAC
>JAUSDQ010000066.1 GCA_030650525.1 Sulfuricaulis sp. | reverse complement strand
GTGCTGGATTCGTTTGCGATAGATAACTACGCCCCGGGCAACTGGGATTGGGTTTACGGCAAGGCACGTTTTGAAGAACTGTTCGTGAATAATGCCGACCCGGCCAGTCGTCGCTTTGGTGGTTTAGCGGCTAACGTGTATCACTACAACGCCGGTCAGCCGGTATACAATCGTGTGCACTCGCGCGCCGAAGAAGAGGCTTACGCTAGCTATTACATTGCTAATGGCACACGGCTGTTACCGCCAACCGCCGTGAGAACCGTTAACGGTATACGGATTGGCATCATCGGTTGCACCACCGCCCGTGGCCCGCAAGTCGTCGGCGCCTGGGTCACTGAGGGCCTGGCGTTTACCGATTGTTCGCGTGAAATTCCAATTTTTGCCAAAAAATTGCGGGTCGAACAGAAGGTTGACCTAGTGGTTTTGATTTCGGAAATCGAAATCGGCCGCAACATACAGAACCTGCAAAAGGAGTCGGACTCGAGCACGCACGTCGATGTCGTGCTCAACTCCGACATGCATGAAGAAACCTTGAAGCCGGTGACATTCACCAATACCGTCGGTCAGCGGACGTTACTGTCTGAAGCAGGGCAGGATGGCACGCTGCTCGGTGAACTGAAGCTGAACATATCAGCGGCAAAGATCGCCAGCTGGAATTACACGGCGCATCGCATCAACGATAGCATCGCTGAAAACTCAAGCATCGCCGGTAAAGTGGCTCTGGTACGCGCTCCTTTCACCACCAAGTTTGACGAATACCACAATGATCCGGTGAAGCGTGAAGCGTTCCATAAGAACGTGTTCAGTGGTACCTATCTGCAAGACCGCGTGGATGCCCCCGTGGGGGACGCCTTGGTCGCGCTGCATCGCGCCGGCTATACCGACGAGGCGCTCGTAACAGGTGATCCGAAAGCGTTGTCAGCGGTGATCGAAGGCACCTCGCACGATTGGATGGCGGATGCCATTCGCTGGTGGGCAGGCTCCGACCTCGCAACCATACGCGGCTTCCGTTACGGCACGCACATCCCGGTGGGTAAAAAGATCACCCGTGAGGACTTGTACCACTTTGTACCCATCGGTTCCCGCATCGGCAAGGCCGGCAGCATCCATGCCGGTAATCTGCGCAATCAGCTCGACAATTCATCGTTGGGGGTGTTCAGTACCGATCCGAACAATCCGACGTCGTTGAACGCGCCGTACAATCTCGAAGGTTGGGCGGGCGGCTGGATGTTTGCCTACAGCGGGCCGACGATCAGCTTCGACCCGTATTGGATCCGTCGTGGTCCGAATCCCGCGAATGCCGTGATCAACGGTGTTACCTTGCCGGCGTATCCGGGCGACTCGCGTTCACGGAGCGTCAAAGTGACCATGCCGTGCAATCGTTTGCCGGTCGCCGAAAGGGCCGCCTGCGATGCCTCCGGTTTGGGCAAGGCCGTGACGACTATTAACAATGCTACCGACGGCAAGTGGATGCCGAGTTGGGCCGCGGCGGTCACCGAGAACACCGATACGGATCTCACCAACGATATCGTGGTGTGGACCTCGCAGCTTGGTACCGAGCCGGCAGTGAGTCCGAAGTGGCAGAACAAGTCCAGCAAACCCACCGCGCAGCATCAATTACCGGTGATGACCGTCGCCGGTTACTACTACGCGCAAAGTCCGGACACCTTGAACAATTGTCCGAACTGCAACCCGGTGGGCTATTCCAACGACGACAACAGCGCCGACGCGCCGTACATCCTGCCGGTGAACATGGATCCGGCCACCGGTCGCGGCATGCTCGACGCCGCTGGTAAGCCGGTTATGCTGAGGAATCCGGATGGCTCCTTGGTGCGCGACTCGGAGAATCGTCCGCAATCCGATGGCGAACCGATCGAGTTCGTTGAAATATTGGTGAAATACCTGCAAGCGGCGGAGAACGCCTACGACACCGCACGCGGCCGCGGTCCGGCGAATCCGGCTCATCCGCGCATTACGCTGCTAAAGCCGCTACCCGGTCGCGCTGTCTTTGGCTTCCCGGTCATGCAGCCGCTGTGTGGTACGGTCGCGAGCATATTCTCGATACCGACCTCGCTGTGGAACGATCCGGCCACGGTTCGCCTTACTCCGGCGATCATTCCTTGCCCGACCCAGCCTTAAATATTACGTAAGGGTAAGTTCGTAGCACAAGGCCAGACACCGCAAGGTGTCTGGCCTTTTTTATCCCTGGCCAAGCTGAGGGCACAGGCTGCTAGTGGTTAAATCCGAGCCGGCAGAAAATCGGCCACGCGCGCCCACATACCGAGGAAGTGACTGAAAACAGGAAGCAGAGCACGAGACGAGGCCAAACTATTCCCACAGCACGATTTAACCTGGCTCGGTGGTGCGCAAGCTCATGAATAACACTACTCGTGTAACGGTACGCTTAGAATCAGCGACCATTTCAAGTGCGCCGACAAGTTGACGGAGAAGGATATTATTTAGGTTTATTTAAGGTAAAAGAGTGGGATGTCGAAATCAGGGATTACGTTACACAGAAAATACCCGCAGACGATAGTGCGGGGTCCACAAGCGTGCATTATTGAGGTATCAGCGGGCGCGGAAAGTGATTCGGCCCTTGGTAAGATCGTAGGGAGTCAGCTGGACCGTGACACGATCACCGGTGAGAATGCGGATATAGTTCTTGCGCATTTTTCCGGAGATATGCGCGGTCACGACGTGCCCGTTATCGAGTTTGACTCGGAACAAGGTGTTGGGGAGGGTTTCCGTGATAGTCCCTTCCATTTCAATATGCTCTTCTTTCGCCACGAAAATTCCTAATGCCGTTGATTGGCGGCGTATGATGCCGTAGTCGCGTGAAGGCGTAAAGCGGTTTAACGGCTGGCGCGCAGCCGATCAGACGGGAAGCGGTCAGTGGACGTGTTGTTGCTTGCGGGCGAGGGTGGAACAGACGCTGTTTGGCAGCCAGGCCACGTACGGATGCGCCAGCTCCGGGCTGATGACGATCTGCATCATCAGAAAACGGGATACTTCGTCCTGGCCCTTCATCTCCGGGAGGGATTCGAGCAGTTTCTGGTAATGCCACTGGCTCAGGTAAAGCAGGTTGGGATGAAGTCCGTGTTCGCGGTGATAGTGTTCGACAAGCCGATAGAGAAAGCTGAGCATGGTTTTGCATCCCCGCCGGACAGACCGGCTTCTGTTCCATAAGGGATGCAATGGACGTGCCAGGATGGGGAGGAGTGGATTACGGCGGCGGCACGACGTCGGGGGGTTCCTGCTGAATCCAGTGACCGTTGAGAAAAACCTCCAGCGGGCGGTAATTTGCCTTGTAGGCCATTTTGGCGCATTCCTCGATCCAGTAACCCAGATAGAGCCAGGGCAAGCGACGCTCAGTGGCCTGTTTGACTTGCCACAAAACGGCGTACACCCCGAGCGCACGACGGTTCGCCTCCGGATCGAAGAAGGTATACACCGCCGAGAGTCCGTCCGGGAGAATATCGGTGACCGCCACACCCAGAAGCTTGTTCTCACGTCGCATTTCGTAGAAAACAGTATGGATGTGTTGTGAGCCGAGGAAATTGATGTATTTCTGCGGATCGGGATCGTCCATGCCGCCGCCGGGGTGGCGCATGGCTTGATAGCGCTGGTACAGGTCGAAGTGTTCCTGACTGTAAATGGGCGGACGCGGGATCACCTGCAAATCCTGATTTCGTTTCCAGATGCGTCGTTGCCCGCGGTCGGGACGAAAACGATCCACCGGAACCCGCACCGGTATACAGGCATTGCAATCGCGGCAATGCGGCCGGTAGACGAGGTCGCCGCTGCGCCGGAAACCGAGGCGCATGAAACCGGCGTATTGGCGGCTGTCGAGCGGCTGACGCGGATCGAGGAACAGCGACGTGGCCGTCCGCCCGGGCAGATAACTGCACGGATG
>JAUSDQ010000225.1 GCA_030650525.1 Sulfuricaulis sp. | reverse complement strand
ACTTTATCGATGACGAAAACTGGAAGGTGTTCGTGAACTCGACGTACGACCGCAACACTCACAAGTGGTCGCTGAAGAAAGTCCCGTACGTGCAGCTGGTCAAGTAATCGAGCCGTAACGCTGTAAATGTGGGGGTCCGGGGCAACCCGGACCCCTTTTGTTTTAAGGTGTAAAATTGCCGGCGCTGTGCCCGCCGGCCGTATTCAGAGGTGATGCCATGAGCCAGGACTTCAACGATCCGAACATCAAGGACCCGCGTCCGTCGAGCCCGGTCGTGCCGGTGAAACTCGGCCTGGACGACAAAATCCAGTTCCGTTGCCGCCAGGGCATCGCCTGCTTCAACAAGTGCTGCGAGAACATCAACATCATGCTCACGCCCTACGACATCCTGCGGCTCAAGAACCGCCTGAGTGTGACCTCACAGGAATTTCTCGACAAGCACGCCGTCGTCTTCGAGATGGACGCCCACGGCATTCCGGGCATCCGCATGAAGACCAAGCCCGGCAGCGCGGCCTGCCAGTTCCTGACGCCCGAAGGCTGCAGCGTGTACCAAGACCGCCCCACCGCCTGCCGCTATTACGCCCTCGGCGCCACCACCATGCGCTCCAAGGACTCCTCCACGCCGGAAGATTTCTATTTTGTGGTGAAGGAAGAGCACTGCCTCGGCCACGACGAGCCGCGCACGCTGACCGTGCGCGAATACCGTCAGGAGCAAGGCGTCGAACAGTACGACGAGCTGACCAAAGAATGGCGCGACATCATTTTAAAGAAACGATCCAGCGGCCCGACCATCGGCGCGCCGTCGCAGCGGAGCCTGGACCTCTTCTATCTCGCGAGCTACGACCTCGACAACTTCCGGGTGTTCGTGGCCAGCCCCTTCTTCCACGACGTCTACGACATCGAACCGGCGTATTTCCAGAAACTGCTGTCCGATGAAGTGGAACTCCTGAAATTCGCGTCGCGTTATCTCAAGCAGGTGCTGTTCGGCGAGAAAACCATCCCCGAGAAGCCCGACGCCGTCGAGAAGCGCATGAAGCGCCGCGAGGAGATCAACGTGAAACAGCGGGAGCAGATGCAGCAGGGCATGGAGAAGGAAATCGACTCGCCGAGCGAGTAGCTCTCCCGTCATCCCACGAACTTATGGTTGTCATCCCCGCGAAAACCGGGTTGGTTTAGTCTGATTTCAAATCTATAGCGCAAAAAAAAGACCCCGCCACTCGGCGGGGTCTTCATTTCAAACGCTGCTTTCGCAGTGCTTGACGTTAGGCCGGCTGAACGTTCGTTGCCGACGGGCCTTTCGGGCCCTGCTCCAGCTCGAATTTCACCTGCTGTCCCTCGGTCAGGCTTTTGAAACCCGAACCTTGGACGGCGGAGTGATGCACGAATACATCCTTACTGCCGTCTGCGGGGGTAATGAAGCCAAAACCCTTGGCGTCGTTGAACCACTTTACTGTTCCTGTAATCACGAAAATACCTCTGTTTGGTTGAATTGCGATAGTTTGCAGTTCATTCCTGAAAGCGAACGCGGGAGTAACTGCCGAAGAAACTGGGAGGAACTACCGAACTGTATGCAAGAAGTGCGCTGCAAGCCCTAGCACTATACAGGAGTCGGGGTGAATAGCTACAACTATTAATCGAGCCGCCTGGGGGCAGTGCATTAATTGCGGTTCCCGGCACCGCGGGCGGGCTTCTTTCTCTTGGCCGGACAAGAGAAAGAAGCCAAAGAGAAGGCCGCCCGGCCGCTTCGCCGCTCAAACTACGAGCGGTCCCCTGCGCGCCTCGCTGCAGCCAGGCGCTCGCCTAACTCGCCGGACACAAAATATGCGCCTCGGGCTCAATCAAAAGTCTTGCGAATACCCCCGGCCTTGCTCGGTGCTCGGCTCGCGACGACGGAGTTTAGCAACGCTACATGGCAAACTGTGCAAACGACGACCGCGTACGGATAATGACACTAATCCCTATAATACTGTGGACCATGGCTAACGAATCTCATCTTTCTGTACTTCGGAGAGGACAAAAGGAATGGAACTCTTGGCGCACCGAGGAACCATCGACTAAACCCGATCTATCTGGCGCTGACCTCCACGGTCTATTTCTTACCGAAATTGACTTCCACGCTACCAATTTAGCCGGTGCCAACCTTTTCGGGTGTAACCTACAGAAAGCGGAGTTTTACCATGCCAATCTTGACGGAACCGATTGCAGTGAAGCACATTTAGCCGACGCTAAGTTTGCTGAGGCGGCGTTAACAAACGCAAACTTTTCCCACGCCAATCTTTTTGCCGCCGTTCTAGCACACGCTGATTGCAGTAATACGAAATTTAACAACGCAATACTATCGGACTCGGATTTTTCAAGATGTCAGCTCACTTTAGCTAACTTCCACGGAGCAGATTTGGTAGGCGCTAACTTATCCTCTGCAAATCTCACCAGAACAAACTTTCAACATGCCAAGCTGCGTGAAGCAAATTTGACAAGAGCTGTTCTCACGGAAACCTACTTTGATGAATGTGAATTGGGAGGCACCATATTCGCTGACGTCAATTTTCGAACAGCCTTTGGCTTAGATACCTGCTTCCACTATGGGCCGAGCTTACTTGATCTTCAAAGTTTAGGGCGGTCTGGCGAACTTCCCCTGACTTTTATGCGAGGCTGCGGTTTACCAGATGGACTAATCGACTATCTACCTTCGCTGTTGAATAAACCGTTTCAATTTTACTCCTGCTTTATCAGCTTCTCCGTCAAGGACGATGAGTTTGCGAAGAGATTGTATGCCGACCTACAGAATTCCGGTGTACGTTGCTGGTTTGCGCCTGAGGACATGAAAATTGGTGACAAAATCCGAGACCGTATAGACCAATCAATTCGAATCTACGATAAACTGCTCATTATTTTGTCTCGTAACTCAATTCACAGCACGTGGGTTGAAAAAGAGGTTGAAACAGCATTCGAAGAAGAAAAAACTAGAGATGCAATAGTGCTCTTTCCTATTCGCCTTGACGACGAAGTAATGAGTACGCAAAAAGCTTGGGCTGCAGATATCCGGCGTACACGACACATTGGAGATTTCTGCAATTGGAAGACTCACGATTCATATCAAGAAGCCTTCGCTCGCCTACTCCGAGATTTGCGAGGCAATAGCGCATTCAAAGACGAAAACGCCCAGGGAAATTTTGACGACGATATACCCTTCTGAGGCTGAAGATGAATTAAATGGAGCGGGCCCACTGCTGCCCCACTTAACTTTTTAATCATAGATCGGCGGATCAAAACTGAACGGATATTGGCAGAATATATCGGGTTTATTGGGTTCGTCGGTTTTGCCTCTTGACCCAACCAACGCTTTCTCGAATTCATGCTAAGCGTGGCGCTGGCGACGACAGCCACCCGCCGGAGGTAGGCGGAAATGACGAACGGCTTGTCCTCGCCAGGGAGATGCCCTAGACTTAGCTAAGTTAGCTAAGGTGACTTATGGGCAAGATCAACATCCACAACGCCAAAACGAACCTCTCGCGCCTGATCGAAAAGGCGGCGAAGGGCGAAGAAGTCGTTATTTCCAGGGCCGGAGAACCGGTCGCCAGACTCGTGCCGATCAAGACGGCGGCTGCGCGCCGCCGCAAAGGGCTACTCAAGAAAAAGATCAAGATTCGCCCCGGTTTCTATAAACCGTTGCCGGAAGAAGTGATCGCGGCCTTTGAAGGAAAACCCGCGAAATGAGGGTGTTGCTCGACACCCATATTCTGCTGTGGTGGCTCATGGATGACCGGCGCTTGCCGAAAGACGCCGACAAAATCATCAAGGACCCGGACAACGCCATTTTCGTCAGTGCGGCTTCCATTTGGGAGGTTGCCATCAAGGCTGCGCTCGGCCAGATCGAAGCCGACCCCCTGGCGATCCAGGCGGCCATCGAACCGAGCGGTTTTACCGAGCTGCCCATTACCGGGAAACATGCCGCGCAAGTCGCCAAGCTTCCCTCGCATCATCGTGACCCGTTCGACCGTATGCTCGTGGCCCAGAGCCTGGCCGAACCCATGCGCCTGCTAACCAGCGACACCCTGCTCGCTAAATACGGTGATATGGTATTGGCGGTCTGACCGGATAATCGTTGTCATCGCTTCAGGACCCGTTTCCATCGTCGCAACCATTGGCATATAGCCCGGTCATAACGCGCACGGGCCAAATCAATAATGAATGTAAGGTGTTATTAATTTTTTCCACTCCATCAACCGTCGATCAGGTTTGACAAACCGCCAATCGGGGCGAGTGGAAACTTTCGCCGAAAGTTTGTTACTAATACACCGCTTCATTAATTCAGGAAGCGGTTTAGATAATTCACTCAACACAAGGAGGTTACCATGATGAAGAAACACACCCTCACCGCGTTGGCATTGATGACAGTCTCGGGTTTAGCTTGGGCCGGAAGTAGCGCGGCTTCGTTCCAGGACCTGGACACGAACCGTGACGGCCAAATCACGCTTGACGAGGCGAAGAAAGCGCCCGAGGTCAAGGACAAGTTCACCCAGGCCGATGCCAACAAGGACGGTAAGCTCGATGCGGCAGAGTTCGCCGCGTTGGAAACCATGCCGAAGGCAGCCAAGTAACAGTCCGTATCTTCCCCCGCGCGGGGATCTGCACCCCATTCCCCGCATGCGGGGAATGGGTTTTTTCCTGTCCTCTCACCTCAATTGCGGTATCCGTGAACAAAATAGGCGCCGTTGCGCCTGGCGTGCTTGATCTTTGTGCCGACCTCCGCTATTTCATAATTAATGTGTTGCAAGTTTTACAACACAGCATGCCAAAGATCGATAACCGGTGTGGGTTGCATGGGGAAGCATGTTCTTATCCGCGATACATTATTCCTGGCTGGCCGTTGGGCTAGCGCTCGTCTCAAACCCTGTTGCGGCGGGCGAGTTGGACGTCACGGTACCCATGCATGACAAGGGAATGGCGACCTATTACGTGCACGCCCAGATCGGCGATCTGGGCATCAGCGAGTTCATGGTCGATACCGGCTCAGGCTATCTGACTATCAACGAACAAACGCTGAATGCCCTGCAGGAACGCAAGCAGGCGCAGTACGTGAAGGAACTACGGGCGATCCTGGCCAACGGGACCGAGCTCGTGATCCCGGTCTACGTGATCAACCAGCTGCGCGTCGGCGCCTGCACCCTCCGCAACGTCGAGGCGGCCGTGTTCCCGGCGCGTACGCGCCAGATTCTGGGCCTCTCCGCCCTCAACAAGGCCGCTCCGTTCACTTTCTCCGTCGACCCGCCGAAGCTGGTGCTGAGCAACTGCGCCAAGAGCACTGATCAGCCCTTGGTACAGCCGGCCTTGGCCGAGGCCACCGAATCTGCTGTGCCTTCAGGAAACGGTGGCGCCACCCCACTTCGCCCGTAGCGGCACGCTCCAAATCATGTGTTTCCAAGCCGAGCATGAAGCCAAAAGCCGCCTGATAGCCGGCTTTTTTATTTTCGGTCGGTTATCGGCCTCGCAACCATTGGTCCAAAGACGGGTCATAAAGCCCACAAGCTAATTCAATATGAGGTTTACCCTACGTATGAACTTATCCCGATTCATGGCGGCGCTGACCGGGTTGACGCTGGGCGTGGCGCTGGTGGCAACGGCAGCGGAGCCGGTGGCGCAGGATAAAACCACTACCTCCACGGCGGTCTTCGCCGGCGGGTGCTTCTGGTGCATGGAGCCACCGTACGATGCGCTGCCGGGGGTGGTGGCAACTACCTCGGGTTATACCGGTGGGCAGAAGGTGAACCCGACCTATCAAGAGGTCTCGGCGGGAAATACCGGGCATATCGAGGCAGTGCAGATTACCTACGACCCGAAGCAAATCGGTTACGAAAAACTGCTGGAGGTGTTCTGGCGCAACGTCGATCCGCTCGACCAGGGCGGGCAGTTCTGCGACCGCGGCAGCACTTACACAACCGCGATCTTCGTTCAGAACCAGGAGGAGAGAAAAACAGCAGAACAGTCAAAGGCGGCGATCGAGAAACGGCTCGGGAAGACGGTCGTGACCGTGATCCGCCCGGCCGCGATCTTCTACACCGCCGAGGATTACCACCAGGACTACTACGTAAAGAACCCCGTGCGCTACAAGTACTATCGCTACCGATGCGGGCGCGATCAGCGCCTCGAAGAACTATGGGGCAAGAAGGGCTGACATACGTGTGCGGTATAGCTTAGAAATCGAAGTCGAGAAATTGTAAAGCCATTCCTCTATCTGTCACACGCACGACCCGGGCTGAGACGGTAGAGAGTTTCTCGCCCCACAACACACCCGGCATTCTCAACGACACGACCCGGCCAATGGGCAAGCATTCCGCCCGGTTTAACAGAATGAACGCGCCGTCCTTGCTGATATCCTTGGTGACCAAGGCGACTTTGCCAAGATGGGGTGGATCGAGAATTTCAACAGAAAACGACACTTCTTGGCGTTCGTAAACACGCTTTTCCAAATGGCTCCCCTTTGTTCGATTGTTGTGTTATTTTGATTAACACTACCAGAAGATTATGGATTTTCCAGTAACCATAACGATTTCCGCAGAAATAAAGTTGGAGTGAAATTTCGCGCGCGACGAGAATCCTTGATTGTCCTGTTGGCGATCGCGGCCCTGGCCACCGTCATGGCGCTGCCGCCCATCGCGCAGGATCCGATGTATCACGACTTCGCCGATCGCCGCCGCTTTCTCGGAATTCCCAGCTTCCTCAATGTCGTGACCAATCTGGCGTTTCTTGCCGTCGGTTTGGCGGGGATCGATTTGTGTGCACGACGGCGCCGTGCGATAGCAGCGCGCTGGGCATGGTCGGCCTGTTTCACCGGTGTGGCGCTGGTGTCCCTGGGCTCCGGCTATTATCACCTGGCCCCGGACAACATGACCCTGATGTGGGATCGGTTGCCGATGAGCATCGGGTTCATGGGGCTGCTGGTCGCGGTGCTGACTGAGCGCGTGGGTCTGAAGCTGGAAAAAATGCTGCTGGTGCCGGCGATTCTGTTCGGCGTTGCCAGCGTGGTGTACTGGCACTACTCGGACGACCTGCGGTTATACGTATTGGTGCAGTTCCTGCCGTTACTCGTGCTACCGGTGATACTGCTTTTGTTCGACGGTCCGTACTCGCACCGCGGATATCTGCTCGTTGCCCTCGCCATCTACCTTGTCTCCAAGTTTGCGGAACAGTACGACCGGGCGGTGTTCGCGGCCACGGGAAATATCATCAGCGGTCATTCACTCAAGCACCTGCTCGCGGCACTCGCGCTGTTCGTCGTGTACGGGATGCTGCGACAGCGCACGCCGCGCGTTGAACCGGCGCGCCGGCCCGGATGAAACGCCGCGCCATCCGCGCCATAATGCACCGCACTGCAATCATCCGAGGATGTCTCCATGAACGAAGCTGAGGTGCGCGTCGGTATCGTCACCGTCTCGGACCGCGCCAGCCGCGGCGAGTATCAGGACCAGAGCGGACCGGCGATTGCGGAGTGGTTGCAGCAGGCGCTGGTCACGCCCTGGAAATCGGTCACACGCCTGGTGCCGGACGAGCAAGCGCGGATTGAGCAAACGCTAAAGGAACTATGCGATATCGAGGGCTGCTGCCTGGTGGTCACCACCGGCGGTACCGGCCCGGCGCCGCGCGATGTGACGCCCGAGGCGACACTGGCCATCGCCGACAAGATCCTCGACGGCTTCGGCGAACAGATGCGCGCCGTCAGTCTCCAATACGTTCCGACCGCGATTCTCTCGCGCCAGCTTGGCGCGATCCGCGGAAGTTCGCTGGTCATCAACCTGCCGGGCCGACCCAAGGCCATCAAGGAAACACTCGATGGCGTGTTCGCGGCCGTGCCCTATTGCATCGACCTCATCGGCGGCCCGTACCTCGAGACCCGCGAAGAAATGATCAAGGCCTTCCGGCCGAAATCGGCCGTGCGTCCGAAGAGCTAGGCGTTGATGGAAAACATTGACTCGATACTGCGCTACTGGTTCGGCGCCGAGGCGGAGGATGCCACGGTCATCCGCGAGAAATCGGAGCTGTGGTGGAAAAAGGACCCGGCCGTGGATGCGGAAATCCGGCGCCGTTTCGAATCAACGCTGGAGGCGGAGACACGTGGCGAACTCGAATCCTGGAGTAAATCCGCGCGCGGTCAACTCGCGCGGATCCTGCTGTGCGACCAATTTACTCGCAACATGTACCGCAACACACCGCGTGCCTTTGCCTGTGATGCACGCGCCCATCGCCTGGCGCGCCAAGTACTCGATGCGGGAATGGACCGGATGCTGCGTCCGGTGGAACGGGTGTTCATATATCTGCCGTTTGAACATTCCGAGGCACGCGCAGATCAGGCTACCAGCGTGCGGCTGTTCACGGCGCTGTACGAGCAGGCCCCGGACGACACCAAGGCCGCCTACCAGAATTACCTCGATTACGCCCTGAAACACCGGGACATCATCGTACGCTTCGGGCGCTTCCCGCACCGCAACAGCATCCTCGGACGCAAATCTACCCCGGTTGAGCATGAACTCCTCAAAGGCCCGGGGTCATCGTTTTGAGGCGCCATCGAATAGACAACGAATGAGGGTGGGGTCATGATCTGGTCATGAAAGCCATCGTGATGTCATCGCCCGGTGGGCCCGAGGTGCTGAAGCTGGAGCAGTTGCCCGATCCGGTGTTGACGCTGGATACCGATGTACTGGTACGCGTAAAGGCGGCGGGGGTGAATCCGGTGGACACGAAAATGCGCGCCAAACCCGGTGCCTACCCGGCGCCGTTGCCGCCGGTGCTGGGCTGCGATGGCGCGGGAGTTGTCGAGGCCGTGGGAAAGAGCGTAACCCACTTTAAACCGGGCGATGAGGTATTTTATTGCCAGGCGCCACATCATGACCGGCTCGGCAGCTACACGGAACACGCGCTCGTCGATCACCGGCTGGTGGCGAAGAAACCGCGGCGCATGACATTCGCGCAGGCCGCGGCGGTACCGCTGGTGCTGATCACCGCCTGGGAAGCGCTGCACGACCGCGTCGATGTCAAATCCTGGGACAAGGTGCTGGTGCATGCCGGCGCGGGCGGCGTGGGGCACATGGCAATCCAGCTCGCGCGCATCGCCGGCGCGGAGGTCTGCACCACCGTCGGTTCGGCGAACAAGGCCGAATTCGCGCGCGCGTTCGGCGCGAATCTCACGATCAACTACAAGGAACAAAACTTTGTACCAGCCGTGCTCGACTGGACCGGCGGCAAGGGCGTGGACATCGCCTTCGACACCGTGGGCGGCAAGACATTGGCTGACACTTTTGCGGCGGTGCGTTATTACGGCGATGTAGTCACGCTGCTGGCACCCGACCCTGAGTTAGACTGGAGCATACCGCGCGCGCGTAACCAGCGCGTGAGTTTCGAGCTGATGTTGATCCCGGTGTTCTTCGGACTGAGCGAGTCGATGACGCACCAGGGCGAGATCCTGCGCCGCGGCGCCGAGCTGTTCGAGGCCGGCGAGCTGCGCGTGCACGTGGATAAGACTTTTCCGCTGGAACGCGCCGCCGAGGCCCATGCCCTGGTCGCCTCCGGCAAGACCATGGGCAAGGTGGTTCTGAGCGTAGACTAGCGTTGCTTGCCGGCGGCGTGGCGCGCCGGCAAGACGTCCTTCAGTTTCTCACGCGCGCCGCGCAACAGTTTTTCCGTGGTTTCCCAGTCAATGCAGGCATCGGTCACGGATACGCCGTATTTGAGTTGCGACAGATCCGCCGGGATCGGCTGATTCCCTGCGTGCAGGTAACTCTCCAGCATCAGTGCCACGATCGAGCGGTTGCCTTCCAGTATCTGGTTGACGCAGTTCTCCGCCACCAGCGGTTGCAGCGAGAAGTCCTTGTTGGAATTCCCGTGCGAGCAGTCCACGGCGATGTTCGGTGGCAACTTCGCGGCGGCGAGTTCTTTCTCGGCCATGGCGATAGAAACCGAGTCATAGTTCGGCCGCCCGTTGCCGCCGCGCAGCACGATATGACCGTAACGGTTGCCGCGGGTGCGGAACACCGCGCACTGGCCTTCCTGATTGATGCCGAGGAAATGATGCGCGCGTGCCGCCGACTGCAAGGCGTTGATCGCGGCCGTCAGACCGCCGTCAGTGCCGTTCTTGAAACCCAGCGGCGTGGACAGACCGCTCGCCATCTCGCGATGGGTCTGCGACTCCGTGGTGCGCGCGCCGATCGCGGTCCAGGTGATCAGGTCGGACAGATATTGCGGCGTGATCGGGTCGAGCGCCTCGGTCGCCGCCGGCAAACCCATATCCGCCAGGTGCAGCAACAACTCGCGCGCCAGGTACAGACCCTTCTCGATGTGAAACGAATCGTCCATGAACGGATCGTTGATCAGCCCCTTCCAGCCGACGGTGGTGCGCGGCTTCTCGAAATACACGCGCATGATCAGATACAGCGTGTCGCCGACCTCCTCCGCCAACCGCTTGAGGCGCGCGGCATATTCCTTGGCGGCCGGGATGTCATGAATCGAGCACGGCCCGACGACGACAAACAGGCGGTGATCCTGGTGGTCAAGAATGCGACGGACGGCTTCGCGACCGCGCAATACCGTGCGTTGCGCGTCCTCGGTCAGGGGCAGCGCAGTCTTGATCTGCTGCGGCGTCGGCAGCAGGTCCTGCGAGAGCACATTGAGATTGTTAACCGGGTCTTTGGCCATTGGGAGGTGCCTGAGAAAGCCGGCAAGTTTAGCGCGTCGGGCGCTTGATCCAAAATCGGCTGGCCCGGATTACCGGATGGTGGTGCTGAATTTATAGGCAGCCACAATCGCCTTTTAATATAAGCGGATAACGCGATTTGACCCCAGTTATTCGACCCCAATTAACGCGGTGGTCAACACCAAAGATGCCGCCGCGACGCTTGGCGGGTTTCCGTACGATAACCGCTCGCGCGTGTATACGGGTTCGGACAACGACTTCGTGCTGAATCTGCTGGTGCCGCGCTTGCGCGCCGAGGGTACGGCGCTGACCGAGATGCGGACCCACTACAACACCCGCGGACAGCTTGCGGTGCCGCTGGTCACGATCCACACCCAGCGCGATCAGTAGGTGCCGCAGTTGCATCAGTCCTTCTACACGCTGAAAACCCTGTTCACCGGCGATCTGCTCAGCCTGCACGTGCCGATAACCGTCAATCGCTTCGAACACTGCAACTTTGAAGCGGCCGAGGTGCTGGTGGGATTCGGACTGCTGCTTCAGGCAACCGGCGGCCCCACGCAGACCAGTGACATCGCCGCCGTGGTTCCAGAAGGATCGCAGATGAAATTCAAGGCACTGGCCGAGGAACACGGGCTGAAATGACTCAACCGGACTCAACCGGGGTCAGATCAGAATGGCACTTACTTAAGCCTAAATGTAAGGCGGGTTAGCGTAATTTGCGTAACCCGCCAGGCGTTGCGCAGCAACACATGACATGCTTTACGCAATACCCGATGGCACATCCGGCGGGTTACGGCACAAACGACGTGCCTAACCCGCCCTACATCTATTATGAAACCGCTTAAGTAAGTGCCATTCTGATCTGACCCCAATTTGTGTGGCCTCGTTGCTATGCTGACTAACTAGAAGTAAACAATCTAGAGGTGACACACTACACCCGCCCCGACATCTTGACTAGGCACAGGACAGTATACGGATGAAGCACTATAGTCCGCGGACGGAAGATTCTTAAAAATACAACCGGGGACGCTTCACGGTTCTGCTCCGTGCGTGAACGTCTGCTCTGGGTCAAAGCAGACATTCAAACTGAAAAACTGCTGAGTGACGCTAGCCGACCTGCTCTATCTTGATCGGGGCACCCGCTTTGACCGACTTGAGCTGTTTAACGTCTCCCAGTGCCTTGCCCCAGATGTTGGTCGGTGACGCGAGGCGGATTTCGTCTCCGCGCGAAACCGGCGTACGGCCAAAACCAATCGCGATGGAATCACCCTCGGTCCAGAACGCCAGCTCGCCGGGCTGCACCACGTCGCGTGCGTCGGCTTCCCGTTTCAGATGCACCGGCGTCGAAAAATAAACCTCGTCGCCCCAGGTATTCGCCTTGGAGGTAAATGGCAGCACGTTCCAGATGGCATCCGCGGTTGGCGTCTCCAAGAGTTCGGCTTCGAGCGTCACCGAACCGATGGTCATTTTGATGCGGCGCATGCGTGATTCCCCTTTCGCTATTCTTTTGCAGTGATGTATTTCAGCATATCTCTTGGTTTGGCCGTACCGGCCCGTTGCTGCAAGAAATCACGCGCGCCGCGCAGCGTGCCGACCTTCTCGGCCACGGCGGCGGCGATGAACTGGTTCAATGAAACCCCATCAAGTTTGGCCAGATCGGCCGCCGCGTTCTTTATAGAACTGGGCAGCTTGAGCGGGTATGTCTTCTTGCTCATTTCTTCAACTCCTTAAGCAGCGCCGCCGGGGTCATGATCTTGATACCGAATGCCCCGACCGCTGGTTTAAAATCACGTATATTGTGTGTCATGATCGCTTAATATATAGGGGACGTACCACAATTTCGGTATTGCGTGAACGTCTGCCTCAGGTCGGTAGCCAATATTCAAACTGAGAAACTGCTGCGAAACCTAACCGACCTTCTCCATTTGGAGGAGAACGGCAGCGCGTTCCAAATCGCCTCTGCCGTGGGGGTGTCGAAGAGTTCGGCTTCGAGCACCACCGTGCCGATGGTCATTTTTATGCGTCGCATTCGGGTCTTCGCTGTGCCATGACGCGGCGTTTCGCCCCTCACCCTACCCAGTTCTCGCTCGGGGTGCACAAAATCCTGTGCACCCGCTCGTCCAGAATCGGCCTAGCGGCCGATGTTCTTTCAAACCCTGGATTCCGGCTTCCGCCGGAATGACGGCGTAATCATAAGTTAGCGCCATTCGTCCACCGGACCTTTTCCTATTTCCGCCTCGCCCCCCCCAGAGGAGGGTTAGGTTCTAATTATTCCGCGGTTTTGGAATCGAGTCACCCGGTTGCTCGAAAAAGCGCAGACGTTTTTCCAATCCGGGCGACACCCAGAGTTCGCCCTCGCGATCCACCAACAGGCCGGCGAGCCCGGGCGTTTGGGCAATCAGTTCCTTTCCCTTGGCGGCGCCGAGCACCATGATCGCCGCCCCCAGGCCGTTCACCTGTTCCAGGCTGTCCGCCACCAGCGTCACGCCGTGCAGGCCCTGGGTCGGATAACCGGTGCGCGGGTCGAGGATGTGATGGTAACGTTGGCCGTTCTTGATGAAGTAACGCTCGTAATCGCCGGACGATGCCACGATACCGCGGGTGATTTCGATCGCGGCCAGCAGTTTTTCCGGCGCGTGGGGATCACGGATACCGACACGCCAGGGCCGGCCTTGGGTGGTGCCATTGACCACGACATCGCCGCCGCCATTGAGCATGGCGTGTTCAATGCCGTGCTTTTTTAAAACCAGCATACCGGCATCGAGAATATAAAGCTTGGCGATGCCGCCGAGATCCATGCGCATCCCGGGTTGTTTGAGAAACGCTGTGCCGGCGGCTTCGTCCAGGATCACGTCGCGGTAATTGATCTTGGGCAACTGCGCCGTGATCTCCGCCTGACTCGGCATCGCGGGATTGGCCGGGTTGAAGCGCCAGCCCTTGAGCGAGCCGACGGTAATGTCAAAGGCGCCGTGACTGCGGTCGGAAACCTGGCGCGCCATTTTAAGCGCCTGCATCAACTCCGGGGGGACCGCGACCGGCTGCTGGCCCGCGGCATGGTTGATGGCGCTCACCACGCTGTTCGGGTTGTAATGATTCATCATGTCCGACAGCCGCGTCATTTCCCGATAGGCGTCGTCCAGCGCCTGCTTCAGGCGCGCGGGATCGGGGCCTTCCAGCGTCAGGTCCACCACGGTTCCCATCAAGGGGCGTGTCTCGTGCTGCTGTATCGCCGGGGCGGGCTGACAGGCGCTCGTGAGCCACAGCATGGAAAACAGGGCCGGTAAGATTGGTGAAGCAATAATTCGCGTCGTGGATTTCATTTCTGGATGAGGTTCGTCGCCGGTGTTTGCGGTTGTGGATGAGTGTGCCCACCCGGAGCGAATAACATATAGAGACCGAAAATTAAAATCAGCATGCCGGCCACACGGCGCACCCAGGTCAGGCGCGCCACGTTGCCGAGCCAGCGCGCGGCGGCACCCATCGCGAGCAGCATCGGCAACGTGCCGAGACCGAAGGCGAGCATTAAGCTTGCCCCGCGCAGGGCGTCGCCCGAGGCCAATGACCAGGCCAGCACCGAATACACCAGCCCGCACGGCAGCCAGCCCCACACCAGGCCGAGCGCGAGCGCCTTGAGCGGATGATCCACCGGCAGGAACCGCCGGCCGTAAGGCTCGATCTGGGTCCACAGTTTTCCACCCAGGCGTTCCAGCGCCGTGAGGCCCGGCCACCAGCCGGCGAGATACAGCCCGAGCAGCACCATGAAACCGCCGGAGATGATTCGCGCCAGGAGGCGCGCCTGCTCCGGCGGCGCGACGCGCAGGACTTGCGCGCTGGCCAGTCCCAGCAAGGCGCCGGCGATGGCGTAGCTGGCGATGCGGCCGATGTTATAGGCGGCAAGATATGGAAACAGCCGGACGGGGGAGCGGCGGATGTCATCCTTGAGGCCGAAGGTCAGCGCGCCGACGATGCCGCCGCACATGCCGAGGCA
>JAUSDQ010000055.1 GCA_030650525.1 Sulfuricaulis sp. | reverse complement strand
GAAGTAGGTCTCGATGCGCTTGCGCAGGTGCGGCGGCGGCTGCTTGCCCTGAGTCTTGCCCTGCGCCGCGAGACGGAACTGCTGCAGGATGTCGGAATAGATATGAATCAGGATCGGCTCGGCGTAGCGCGTGAGGCGATGACGCTGCGCCCATTCGAGATAGCCCTTGTTCCAGTTGCGCATGTACTGGTAGGACTTGGGCAGCTCGTAACGGAACACGCAATTGTTCTTTTCATACATCTGCCATTGGTTCGGATTCGGCTCGCCTTTCATGAACTTCTCCCCGCCCTTACCGCGCCAGCCGGCGAGGAATCCTATGCCCGAGCCCGGCTCGATCTCGTAATTGATGATGAAGTCCGGGTAATCGCGGAACTTGCGCGTGCCTTTCGTAGTAACGAACGCCGGCAATTTGAGACGCGAGCCGAGCTCGATCAGCACTTCCTGGAACGGCTTGCACTCGCCCTTGGGCGGCACCACCGGGATGCGCACGGAATCCATCGGGCCTTCAAACTCGGAGATCGGCCGGTCGAGCATGCTCATGACATCGTGGCGTTCGAGGTAAGTGGTATCCGGCAACACCAGGTCGGCGTACGCCACCATCTCCGACTGGAACGCATCGCACACGACAATAAACGGGATCTTGAATTCGCCATGTTCGTCCTTGTCGTTCAGCATCTGGCGCACCTCGACCGTGTTCATGGTCGAGTTCCACGCCATGTTGGACATGAAGATCATCAGCGTGTCGAGTTTGTACGGGTCGCCGCGCCAGGCGTTGGTGATGACATTGTGCATCAGGCCGTGCACCGACAGCGGATACTCCCAGGAAAACGCCTTGTCGATGCGCACCGGCGTGCCATCCTTGTCGACGAACAAATCATCGGGGTCGGCCGGCCAGCCAAGCGCCATGCCGTCCAGCGGTTTGCCGGGGCGCACGCCTTCCGGGCCCTTCGGTGTCTTGGCGCACGGCGGGATCGGACGCGGGAACGGTGCCTTGTGGCGGAACCCGCCCGGCCGGTCGATGGTGCCGAGGATGCTCATCAGTATCGACAACGCGCGTATCGTATGGAAGCCGTTCGAATGCGCGGCCAACCCGCGCATGGCGTGGAACGCCACCGGGTTGCCAGTCACGGTCTCATGGTCCTTGCCCCAGATATCGGTCCAGGCGATCGGCAGCTCGATCTTCTGGTCGCGCGCCGTCACGCCCATCTCATTGGCCAGACGCTTGATGGTCTCGACCGGAATGCCGGTGATGGCGCTGGCCCACTCGGGCGTGTAGTCCTTGACGCGCTCCACCAGCAACTGGAACGACGGTTTGACCTTGGCGCCGTCCGGCAGCGCAAACTCACCAAGCAGAAACGGATCGGCGCCGGCGGTATGCGTAACCACGGCCTTGTTGGTCAGGCGATCCCACCATAGCTTGTTTTGCGGATCGAAACAGCCCTCTTCCTCCGGCACCTCGGCGCGCACGAACATGCCGTACTCGCTCGAGTTCTGGTCCATGTTCACCAGTTGCGCGGAGTTGGTGTATTGCACCAGGAAGTCGCGATCGTACAGGCCCTGCTTGATGAGCACGTGGATCAGCGCCAGAAACAGCGCCCCGTCGGTGCCGGGCTTGATCGGCACCCACTCGTCGGCGATCGCCGAATAACCGGTGCGCACCGGATTGACGGAGATGAACTTGCCGCCGTTGCGCTTGAATTTGGAGATGGCCATCTTGAGCGGATTGGAGTGATGATCCTCGGCGGTGCCGATCATCACGAACAGCTTGGCGCGATCGAGATCCGGCCCGCCGAACTCCCAGAACGACCCGCCGATGGTATAGATCATGCCCGCGGCCATGTTGACCGAGCAGAAGCCGCCGTGGGCCGCGTAGTTGGGCGTGCCGAACTGCTTGGCGAACAGGCCGGTGAGCGCCTGCATCTGATCGCGGCCGGTGAACAGCGCGAACTTCTTCGGGTCGGTGGCGCGTATTTTCGCCAGGCGCTCTTCCAGTATCGCGAACGCCTCGTCCCAGGAAATCGCCTCGAATTCGTTGGCGCCGCGCTCACTGCCCGGCTTGCGCCGGAGCGGCTTGGTCAGGCGCGCGGGCGAGTGTTGCTTCATGATGCCCGAGGCGCCCTTGGCGCAGATCACGCCTTTATTGATGGGGTGATCGGGATTGCCCTCGATATAACGTATCTCACCGTCCTTGAGCGTCACGCGAATACCACAACGGCAGGCGCACATGTAGCAAGTGGTGTTCTTGATCTCGCTACGGCCAGTGGAGGCTTGGGTCATGAGAGATGGGCAATCCAGCAAGATGGTCGGGCACAAGGGAACAGCGACAGCTACGATACTAAGCCCGGACGGTATTCGCAATTAACAATATTCGATGCGGTAACAAAAATTACTAGTGCGACGGCCGTGGAATCCCCCTGGGACTACGGGGATATCGACTTGGCCATCCTATTCGTCTGCTGACAACCCCGGTTTAAATCAAAGGCTCGATCTCATAGCGCACCCACAGGCGATGCTCGCCGCCCGGCGCGATGGTCACGACGTCATCCGCGGCATTGGCGCTTTCGACGCACACCATATTAAGGTAACCGTTCTCTCCGAAATCACCCATCTTGACGGACTTCTCGATCCATGGATTCCACACAACGGTAGAGCGGCTGCCGCGTTTGCGGATACGGATGCGGCGCGTGAGGCCGGGGTCGTCAATCAAACAATCAGCGCTGGAGTTAAGATAGATGCGATCGGTCTCGGCGCCGATCGTCACCAGCCCGGTTTGTTGTTTGCGCTGGCCGCCGTCCATCTTGTCGAGGTAGGAACAACCCTCGAGCCCCTGGATGGTCACCTGGCGGATGTCGCCCACTTCAAAATAAGTATGCAAGGCAGCGCCGATAGTGACGGCGATTCTGTCGGTGTTACGTGTCACGAGCTCAATCTCCAGCGCCGCCCCCACGGTAACATGGCACTCGATCTGCGAGGAATGCGGCCACAGGGCGCGGGTGGCATCGCTTTTGATGAGCCGAAAATCAATTCGCGCGCTGCCATCGGTCATGGTCTGCGTACCGATGACTTCCCACGGCACGGTGCGAGCAAATCCATGCGCCGGAAGCGAGGCGTTGGTCGCGTGCGGACCGAACCACGGCCAGCATACCGGGACACCGCCACGGATGGATTTTCCCGGTGCAAATTTGGCAGCGCGGGAAAGCCAGATCACCGGCGATTGACCGCGCGGCGCCCAGGTCATCACCTGTGCGCCTTGCAGAGCAATGGTGGCACTGCCCTGGTTGTTGGCTACTTCCACCACGGCCAGCCCACCCGAACCTTCCCTAAAGGTCATCTGACCGGAAAGGCCAAAACGCGCGTTCAACGCCGAGAAATCAGCCATCCTTAGGGGTCCTCCCAGAATTGTCAGCGGATAAAATATGAAAGCGAAAGATGAACCAAAGGGGATGATTGTAACCGGTTAGCCCTGAACGGCAATGGCGCCCCGGCGGCAGCGAGATCGTCTTCCGTGATCGGGATAATCGATTTTTGGGCAATCGCGAAAAATCCGTCCGGGGGTTGAAAGGACCGCGGACCTGCGCGGACGCACCGGCGCGGGCCGGGGCCATTACCCCGGATTACGGCTGATTTTTCGAGTCGCTACACGCTGGCCGTTTCGTGCTCTGCTTCCACATGCAGGATCGAGTTGTAGCCACCGGAGAAATTCGACATCTGATCGGGATTGGACGGGTCCTCCTGCCACGCTCCGTCGACGATGATACGGTACTGATAATTCCCCGGCATCAGCACGACAATCTTTTCCACCATGCCGTCCTCGATGCGCGTGATGACACCCTGATCCGGCGTCCAGTCATTGAAGCTGCCGGCGAGTTGTACTTTTTTTCCCGCAAAGTCGTAAAAGCGCAGCACCACTTTCTGCAATCCGCCGTGCCGGCCCGATCGCGGCTGGGCTTCCTCGAACGCACGCCTCATGGTCGTCAGGCGCGTCTCGGTATGGCCAACGTTTTCGGTTTTCGGACTCTCGGACAACGTCGACATCAGCACGTCGGCCAGGCGGCCGTATTGCACGGCCACGGTGGATGTCGGATCGTAGGCGACGATCGGCATCCCCTGACGCACGGCTTCTTTCAAGCGCACCGTGAACTGCACCATCACCGGCAACACATCGTCGGCGAAACGCTCGCCAACCTCGTGCAGGAATTGCCGGCACAGGCGCGTGCGGCTGTCGACCAGCGTGGGTAAAACGCGGATGGGAATGTCACGCCGGTAGCGTTCACGCAACTGACCGATGGTCTGGTACATCTGATCGATCCCGTGCAGACCGAACAGACTCATCTCGATCGGAATCAATACCAGGTCCGCCACCACCAGCGCATTGAAACAGAGCAATCCCATCGAGGGAGGGCAATCGATGACCATGTAATCGTAGCGATGGCGGATGGGTGCCAGATGAATTTCGAGTTGCCGGTCGCGCTCGTCGCTGCGCACCGGCAGATGTTCCGCCGCTGCCAAGGTCATGGTTGCCGGAACCACATCCACGCCGGTGAAAACACCCGGCAAAATGATTTCTTCGAGTTTCACTTCACCGGTAAATACATCGTACAAATCGCGCGCATGCTCGTTGAATACCCCGAATCCCAGCGATGAGTGGCCCTGGGGATCCAGATCGAGCAGTAACACCCGCTGTTCCTTTTTACCCAGACAGGCGGCAAGATTGATCGCGGTGGTGGTTTTTCCACACCCGCCCTTCCGATTGGCAATGGCAATGATCTTCATATGAAATACACCTCCGGCGTTCGGTCAATAAAAAAGGGGCGGTAATTGCCCCTTCGTTTTTCGCCGCGGCCTTCACCCGGCTTTCGCTGCCGGGGCATAACGCTAGGCGGTTCGGTTTGATTCGATGTTTGATACAACAACGCGCTCGCTCCCGATGCCTGGTCGCGCGAACGGCAAGGAAAAGCACTGGCAGAATAAACTTGAGGAAAAAAACGGCGGGGGAGAAATTGCCCTCGAGCAGGGCATGAGGGTGGAACCGGATCGTTTACGCGGTGGCGAATATGCCACCTCCCCGCCGCGCGGGACGCACCGAAAACAACTTTGCCTGTAACCCCGTGTTGGTCAATCCTGCGGGCCTCCCAGGGAGCGGATCGCAGAAGAGTTTATGGACTCATTGCGAAAAGTCAAGAAATAACCCGGCAATCGGTGAGTCGCCACCGGCGAGGTGCACCCGGTTCACGGGCCATCGGGAAATATCCCAGGCGCGATGCGGATTTTTCAGTGAAGATCTTTCGGCGCGTTGTCCTGGCCTTTCATTTCACCTCGGCCCTTCCGCGGCATGCGCTGGCGCCAGAGCCAGTACAGCGCCAGGCCGGTGAGCGCGACATTCAGGACGATCCCCACCGCAAAGAATGTCGTCATTGAAAATTCACCGGTTATTTTTCCGGGCCGGTCAATTCGCGCCGGATTTCGCGCAATCTTGCCTTGACCCTGGCCGCGTTCTCGCTGCCCATCCGGATCATTATTTTCTGGCCCGCCGAAAGCGCCTCCAGCTCAAGATCCGCGAACTGATACAGGACATTCGGCCGGACCAGCTTGATCTCGCCCGAAACATCGGGCGCCGCCAACAGATCGTCGATTGCCTCGACCAGGCGGTCGTTGAAATAGGCCGAGGGATATCCCAGGTTTTTATATTCCTCCTGGATCAACGGATAGAAGTGGACGTAGCTTGCGACAAGCTTCTTGGCGTCCATGACTTCCGCGAGCAGGACGTAGGCCTGGTAGCGCGAATAATTCTTGCGGCTGAAAAAAAAGGTCTGCTCTTCACCGGTGGCGAGAAATTGCCCGGCGGCCGGCTTGAATAGCCGGTAGCGCATGGGCACTTTTTTGCGCGGCAAATTGTCTACCGTGACCACAAAACGACGAACAATATCCTTCAGATCGAAAAACTCTTGCGCCGTTTTATTACCAAAAAAACCCGTCAGCGTCTCCTGCATGGCCGCATCGCTTTCGTTCAGCAACGGCAGCGCCTTGGTCTCTGCTCTCGGTTCAGCCTCTCTGATCGGATGGCGAATCTGCGGTTCGGCCCTGGTTACCGGCGCTGGTTGAGCTTCGGTGAAGGGTGGAGGTTGCAGATTCCGATCCTGCTGTTCATTTTCCTGCCAATACCAGGCGACGGCTACCACGCCCACGACGACAAACACCACCAACCACCAATTGGTTTTATTCATATGCGCGACTCAGGTCTGAGTGACAACTTGATTGGGAGACAACATTCTCATATTTCAGGAAGACTTGCCATGTTTTACCGTGCTTTTCACGACCGCTCAATACCCATCCATCCGGTCATGGCGGTCCCGCCAGCCAGTTTTCAATTTCCGGCTTGAGTTGGTCAAACGAACGATAGCCGTGGGTTAGAAGCGTGCCGCCGGACTCAGCTTGCAACACAATCGTCGGAAACCCTCGCACACCCGCCTCCCGGGCGACCTGAAAATGCGTACGGGTTTTGTTCTTCATGTCCTCGGAACCGAACCGTTCGAGGAACTTCTGCGTATCGATGCCATGCCCCTCCGCCAACGCGGCGAGCGTCTGCGCCTGGGTGATGTCCTGCTGTTTGGTGTAAAACGCCTCCTGCACCGATTTGAAATAAGGAAAGATCGCCTCCGGATTAAGATCGGCCACGGCGATCACCGCGCGGCTGGGCGGCTCGGTGTCGTAAACAAATCCTTCCGGCAGCGCGCCCTCGAAGGCAAAGGCTTGGCCCGTCATCTCGCGCACATCCCGCCAGTGGTGCAGAATCTCCGCGCGGGATTTCGGCGTCATGGGGTCGGTCGTGCCCGGCCGCAGACCGCCCAGCATCAATGCAATCTTTATTCGCTCGGAGTAAGTTTCCTTGATGGCGCCGATCACGGGCGAAAAGCCCCAGCACCACGAGCACATGGGATCGGCGAAGTACCACAAGACTCGCGGCGGCGACATCTATACTATCTCCTGTTATGCAGGCTTTGGCGTCCCGCCTTAGCGTACCGCGATGTTGTCGATATTCAAATCACGTTGACCCCCGTCTATGCATGAGCCTGGGAGCCAGTAACTACCGCCAGGAGACAAGCATGGCGCTGCGTAAAAAACACCTATTTTTGCCGCTCCCGATACATCTCGCGCTGTCGCTGTTCGTGCTCGCCGTTGCCCCCGCCGTCGAGGCCAGCACGCCCCGAGGCTGGAGCGATGCCCCGGTTGAAATCCACGTTCCGCCCTATCGTCCCGTGGTCCTGCCGGGCGCGCGGCTTGGCGCGCTCCAGGGTATTCCGACCGAACGGATCGTTCTGTTCGCGCAGCACCACGGCGAATTTATCCCGATCCCCTTCCAGATCGACCGAAAAGATGCCTCCGGGCGGCATTTGATAATACCGGAACAGGGAACCGAGTCCCCGCCCGCGGCCCTGGATGCATTCGATGAGTGCGTGTTCATGGCTGACGATGCCGGGTTGCCGATCGCCCAACTTCCCGAAAGCTTCGCCGCTATGGCCGCTCAGGCCATACACGTGCATTCCGGTGCCGCCGGGGGCTGGGTGTACGCCCTGGCCTTCGCTGACACGCCGCCGTCAAAAAGTCCGAATGTCTACGTACACTATGACGCCGAGCGCGACGCCATCAGCACGGATGTCTATCGCGCGGCCTTCTCCCCGGATTTACCCTTCTTGATAGACCGGTTTCAGTGGAAAATATCGGAGGCCGGCGATTGGAGCCCCAACCTCGCCGACACCATGAAGGTGCGGCATACGGGCCAGCTGTTCGGCGTCATCAATTTCAAACGCAGCCAGGCAGACTACCGATCGCAACTGGTTTCCGTCAAGCAAGGCCCGATACGAATCATTCGCCGGACCCGCAACAGTGTGCGCATGATGTTGGGCATGCGCACCCCGTCACTGTCCATCGACTACATCGCTTACCGTCGCCACGCGGTGATGGACACCATCATCGATCTGCCGTTCCCGATCGGCTGGTTCTTCTCCCACGTGGAGACACTCACCACCATGGATTTGCGAAACGACCCCGGCTTGCGCGAGATGCGTATCCTGCATCGGACGGTGCCCGGCGGCATCGCCCTGGACGGCGTCACCCCTCCCGGGGAACCTAACCTGGAGAAGGAAAAAGACACGGACTATGTCATCGCCAACAATTTCGGCCAGATTCTCGTGCAGCTGGACATCGACAAGGAGTTGCCCATTCGGAAGCGCGTCTATTTCGTCGATAATCAGGAACTGCCGGATCCGCCCGAGAACGTTCCCGGACAATTCGGCAACAGCGGATACGCCACCACTGGCTGGGAGGACGTCGGCCGCGGGGTGCACCATATGCAATTCAGTTTCACGATCGTCCCCGCGCGAAAACTACCGCGCGGCATGGCGCTTCTGGAGCAAGCTGCGCGGATCGATCGTTAGACCCAAGAATCAAGGAACGGAGTTGGTCA
This sequence comes from Sulfuricaulis sp., assembly GCA_030650525.1. Taxonomy (GTDB): domain Bacteria; phylum Pseudomonadota; class Gammaproteobacteria; order Acidiferrobacterales; family Sulfurifustaceae; genus Sulfuricaulis. The sequence continues at coordinate 11,204 of JAUSDQ010000055.1, read as the reverse complement.
AGCCGCCTAACGAATTTTCAACAAACGGCTAGTCCACCGGATTCTCGAGCGTGCCGATGGGCTCGATGGTGATCGCGACCAGGTCGCCCGGCTTGAGATATTTCGGCGGTTGGAATCCCAGCCCGACACCGGCGGGAGTGCCGGTCGCAATGATGTCGCCCGGCTCGAGCGTCAGCGTTCGCGACAGTGTCTCAATCAGAGTCGGGATATCGAAGATCAAGCTCGAAACGAGCGCGTCCTGCCGCTGCTCCCCGTTCACCCGCGTCAGCACCCGCAGCGCGCCCACGTTCGGCGCTTCATCGGCGGTCGCAATCGCCGGCCCCATGGGGCAAAAACCGTCGAGGCTCTTGCCGAGAAACCACTGCTGGTGGCGGCCCTGCAGCACCCGCGAAGTGACATCATTGATAATGGTGTAGCCATACACATGGCGCATCGCGTCCTGGCGCGTAATGGCGCGCCCCCCGGGGCCGATGACCACCGCGAGTTCGCCTTCGTAGTCGGCTGAATGTGTCGGATCGAGCCCCGCCGGGATCGGCCGGTTCGGCCCAATCACGCTGGAGGTCGCTTTGGTGAAGAAAATCGGTACCTCGGGAATGGCGTCCCGGGCCGCGATCGTCGCGGCCGACTTCCGCAGTTCCTGCACGTGATCGCGATAGTTTTTGCCGACGCAGAAGATATTACGCCCCGGACGCGGAATCGGCGCGACCAGATGAACTTTCGCCAGCGGCAAACGCCCCGCGCCACTCGTCATCGCGGCCCGCGCCTCGGCCAAGGCCGACTCACCGCGCGCGATAAACGCCAGCATATCCGTTGGCAGCCCGGGCCCGGCCCGGGCAAGATCGATCACCTCGCCGCGCGCGCGATCGAGGACGCCGAGTCGGGTCTTTCCGTCTTCTGTAAAAGTGACCAGGTGCATGGCTGGGCCGGGGAATCCGGAGAGTGAGTAATTCAAAATTATTTCGACAACGCTAATTTACCTTAATTCTGGAGATTCGCCACAATAAACGTGGCCGGGGAATCATCGAGTTAATAGTCCCCCTCTTTAACAGCTATAATCAGAAACGATTATTAAAAGGAATGTTAGTGGAAGACAATTTCACGACACCCTTTCGTGATGGAGTAGAGTTTGTATTTTTTCAGCGCACCGTTTTCTCCGTTCCTGCCTAAGAATACCGCCGGCTTGATCCGGACGCCTGGATGCATATCACGCAACCGTTCCAAACAGGGCGCCTACGCCTGCAGTCAACGCCATGGCGATGGCCCCCCAGAATGTGACGCGTGCGGCACCGGCCATGACGGGCGCGCCACCGGTGTAAGCCGCCAGAATTCCCAGGAGCGCGAGGAACACCAGTGACGTTCCGGAAACGAAAGCAATCAACTGTGTCACAGGCGAAAGAACAACTGTTAGCAGCGGCAGGGCGGCGCCGACCGCGAAGGTGATAGCGGATGTCAATGCTGCCTGAATCGGACGAGCCGTGATCGTGTCGGAGATGCCGAGCTCATCGCGCGCATGGGCGGCGAGCGGATCTTTGGCCATCAGTTGTTCGGCAACTTGTTTGGCCAGTGCCGGATCGAGCCCGCGATCGACGTAGATGGCCGCCAATTCCTTGTGCTCGCGGTCGATATCCGTGGCGAGCTCTTCGCGTTCGCGTTCGAGGTCCGCCTTCTCGGTGTCCGACTGAGAACTGACGGAGACATACTCGCCCGCGGCCATGGACATGGCGCCGGCAACGAGGCCGGCAACTCCGGCCACCAAAATCGCATTATGAGTCGCATCCGCGGCCGCCACACCCACTACCAGGCTTGCCGTTGACACAATGCCATCGTTCGCCCCGAGAACCGCGGCACGCAACCAGCCGATGTGTTGGGTGCGGTGCAGTTCCCGATGAAATAGCGGCATTCTCTTGGTTCCCTACGGTGCTGGGCGCGCTGGACCAGATTTCACGTCAACTCGCTGGTATTAAAATAAGGTTTTTTCCTTCTTGCCCGAGAGCGCCGGCCCCGCTTTAAGGTTCTGATCGAATTTCTTCAGCGGGCCTCGATCTGTTGTCGGGCATTCTTCAGGCCCACGAATGCTGAACAGCCACCATCTCGCGCCCTGGCGTCCGCCGCGAGCTTGTCTGTCGCAATAGATCTTCATGGTGTCGCGGGAGATCGTAGCAACTTCGTACCAGTGCTTGCGGACATATAGCTCGGGGCTGCCGTGGCGGCACTTCCCGGTTTCGCGCCAAGTGCGCAGTACGGATGCCACCTTGAAGGTCCGCCCGCGCCACACGAATTCCCGCGGCAGCCCCGGCTCCCCGACGGCCATGCGCGCGGTGTCGAACGTGGCGACCACGGGTTCGATGGCTTCACTGACGAATCGCTCGGGCATGTTTGCCGTTCCGTGGCCCAGCCGGGAGTAGAGGACCCTTATCCTATTTGTCCGGAACAGCTTGCGCCGATTTCGGGTTCTTATCAAATTTCTCCCACCTCAATCGGGGGTGGTGAAATCTTCGCGGGCGCCATCGGGTGATGGTGCCGGGGATTATCGAGCCTTTTGGGACCGGCCCGGCGCCTGTGCCGCTTGCTCTTCCTGGCTACGCAGATAGTCTTCGTAGCTGCCGCCGTAGTTCTCGACGCCCTGCGGGGTCATTTCAATGATACGCGTGGCCAGGGACGAGACAAATTCACGGTCGTGACTGACGAAAATCAGCGTGCCGGGATATTTTTCCAGTGCGGTGTTGAGCGATTCGATAGATTCCATGTCCAGATGGTTGGTGGGCTCGTCCATAACCAGCACATTGGGCTGCTGCAGCATCAGCTTGCCGAACAACATGCGTCCCTGCTCACCGCCGGAAAGCGCCTTGGTCGATTTTTTAATATCATCCTGGGAAAACAACAGCCGGCCCAACACGGCGCGGATTGCCTGCTCGTCGTCGCTGGGTTTTTTCCATTGGTTCATCCAGTCGAGCAAGGACATCTCCGTGGCAAAATCGGCGGCGTGATCCTGCGCGTAGTATCCGACGTTGGCATTCTCCGACCATTTGATCGTGCCGCTCTCGGGGGTAAGTTCGCCGACCAGGCTGCGCAGCAGCGTGGTCTTGCCGATGCCGTTGGGGCCGATCACGGCCACGCGCTCGCCGACCTCGACCGACAAGTTGAGGTTTTTAAACAGCGGCGTCGCGCCATAACCCTGGCTCATCTTCTTTACTTCCAGCGCCAAGCGATAAAGCCGCTTGGCCTGATCGAAACGCAAAAAAGGATTCTGCCGGCTCGACGGCTTGACCTCGGCCAGCTCGATCTTTTCAATCTGGCGCGCACGCGAGGTCGCCTGCTTGGCCTTGGAGGCGTTGGCCGAGAAGCGGCTGACAAATGTCTGAAGCTCCGCGATCTGCGTCTTCTTCTTGGCATTGTCGGACAACAGCTGATTGCGCACCAGGGTGGCGGCGGTCATGTATTCGTCGTAGTTGCCGGGATAGACGCGCAATTCGCCGTAATCCAGATCGGCCATGTGCGTGCATACGCCATTCAGGAAGTGCCGGTCATGCGAGATAATGATCATGGTACTGGCGCGCGCGTTGAGCACGTCTTCCAGCCAGCGGATGGTGTTGATGTCGAGATGGTTGGTGGGTTCGTCCAGCAGCAGGATGTCCGGGTCGGCGAACAACGCCTGCGCCAGCAGCACGCGCAGCTTCCAGCCCGGCGCCACCGCGCTCATCGGACCGGTATGCTGTTCCACCGGGATGCCGACGCCGAGCAGCAATTCGCCGGCGCGCGCCTCGGCGGTGTAGCCGTCGAGCTCGGCGAACTTGTGTTCGAGATCGGCCACCTGCATGCCGTCGGCCTCGCTCATTTCCGCCAGGCCATAAATGCGGTCGCGCTCCTGCTTCACGCGCCACAATTCGGCGTGGCCCATGATCACGGTGTCGAGCACCGTGTAATTCTCGAAGGCGAATTGGTCCTGGCGCAGCTTGCCGAGGCGCTCGTTGGCGTCCACGGAAACGTTACCCGAACTCGGCTCCAGGTCGCCGCCGAGGATTTTCATCAGCGTCGACTTGCCGCAGCCATTGGCGCCGATCAGGCCATAACGATTGCCGTTGCCGAATTTGACCGAGATATTTTCAAACAGGGGCTTGGCCCCGAACTGCATGGTGATGTTAGCGGTGGTGATCAAGGCAGTGTTCCAGTAAAAAAGTTACCGAGAAATACGCGGTTTATAAAATTAATCCCCACGTTTGCTGCCGCCTTCAAACAAGGCCGGCACCTCGCGCTTGGCGCGGTGCTGTACTGGCTTCCTGGTGGCCTCCGAACGGGAGTGCGTTGTCGGTTGATGTGACCGGCGCGGTGCATCGTCACGCCGGTGATCGTTACCGGTGTTTTCAGAAGTACGCCGATTACCGTCCACCTCCGCGCGCGGGGCATGACTATTGGCATGGTGCTCCGCGGCAGAACGCGCCGGCGACGGCGAATGCGGACCGGCGGAACGGGCGGGCTGATTCGATCGTGGCCGTTGGCCGCCGGAACGTGGATACGAATTCGATGGCGGGCGCTGACCATCGGCGCGGGCATGCGCATGGGATGGCGCCCGCTGGCTGCGATGATGCTCGCCGCCCTGACGCGATCCCTGCGACCGACCGCCGCCGGCACGCTGGCCGCGTCCATGGCTGATCGGCTCGGCCTTGATCGACGCATCGGGCTCGAAGCCCGGAATGACCACTTTCGGTATGTCGCGGTTGAGTAAACGTTCGATGTCTCTTAAGTAATCGCGCTCATCGACGCACACCAGTGACAGCGCCTCGCCTTCCTTGCCGGCGCGGCCGGTGCGGCCGATGCGGTGCACGTAGTCTTCCGGCACGTTGGGCAGTTCGTAGTTCACCACGTGCGGCAACTGGTCGATGTCGAGTCCGCGCGCCGCGATGTCGGTCGCCGCCAGCACCCGCACCGAACCCTTTTTGAAATCGGCGAGCGCCTTGGTGCGCGCGCCCTGGCTCTTGTTACCGTGAATCGCCGTGGCGCTGATGCCGTCTTTTTCCAGCTGTTCCGCCAGGCGGCTGGCGCCGTGCTTGGTGCGGGTAAACACCAGCACCTGCTTCCAGCCTTGCGAGTGGATCAGATGTGCCAGCAGCTCGCGCTTGCGCACACGATCCACCGGGTGGATCACCTGCGTCACCAGTTCGGCGGCGGTGTTGCGGCGCGCCACTTCGATCAGCACCGGTGCATTCAACAGGCCATCGGCCAGGGTCTTGATTTCGTCGGAGATGGTAGCGGAGAACAGCAGGTTCTGGCGCTTCTTGGGCAGCAGCGCAAGGATCTTGCGGATGTCGCGGATGAAGCCCATGTCCAGCATGCGGTCGGCCTCGTCCAGCACCAGGATTTCGACGTGGGACAGGTCCACCGTCCTCTGGCTGACGTGGTCGAGCAGACGGCCCGGCGTGGCGACGAGAATATCGACACCATGGCGCAGCTTATCGGCCTGCGGATTGAAGCCGACACCGCCGAAAATCACCGTGGACTTCAGCGGCACATGTTTTCCGTAAGCGCGCACACTCTCCTCCACCTGCGCGGCTAATTCACGCGTCGGCGTCAGGATGAGCGCGCGAATCGTGCGCTTCGCGCCCTGCGGCTGGGTATTCAGACGTTGCAACATGGGCAGCGTGAATCCGGCGGTCTTGCCGGTGCCGGTTTGCGCGCCGGCCAGAATATCCTGCCCGGCCAGAATGACGGGGATGGCCTTCAGCTGAATCGGGGTGATTTGGGTGTAGCCTTTTTCGGCCACGGCACGGAGTAATTCGGCCGACAGGCCGAGAGTAGAAAATGACATATTTAAATGGTTGCTCCTGGATGGGCCTACCCCAAACACAGGGTTTAGGGCCGGTCTAGGCGCTACCTGATAAAGGTTGATTTGTTCGAGGTGAGCCGTTAGGGATTACCGCGAAGAGATCGGTGCAGACCGGAGTGCGCCGAGATGCTGTTATTCTAGCACAGAACTCACGAAAGCAGTGGACAAATCTATTTTGCCGTCCCCCTATCCCGGGCGTCATCACCCCGATCTGGCTACGGTGGGAGCGGGATCAGCCGCCCGCTAGTAATGCGGCGGCGGTTTTTCCTCTTCCTGGGGAATAACCAGCGAAGGAGCCAGGCCGGTCAGATGGGACTTCAACATGGCCAGCTCCTTCGCCAACCGATCGATCTGGGCCTGCTGGCTGGTGACCGCCTCATTCAACTGCTGGATGGTCTGCTCCTGAAATGCCATGCGCACTTCCAATTCAATCAATCGTTCTTTCATTCGACCATCCTCACGCGCTACAGCGGGCAGGTGACGCCGGTGCCGCCGTGGCCACAGTAGCCACGCGGATTCTTCGCCAGATACTGCTGATGGTAGTCTTCGGCGTAATAAAACTCGGGCGCATCGAGGATCTCGGTGGTGATGGGCGGGTGGCCGGCCTGCTGCAGCGCTTGCTGGTAGCGCGCGAGCGAGGCGCGCGCCGCCTGCATCTGCGCTTCGCTGTAGGTGTAGATGCCGGAGCGGTACTGCGTGCCCATGTCGTTGCCCTGGCGCATGCCCTGCGTGGGATCGTGCGCCTCCCAGAACGATTTGAGCAGGCGCGCATAACTCGCCTGCGTCGGGTCGAAAATCACGCGCACCACTTCGTTGTGGCCGGTCAGGCCGCTGCAAACTTCTTCGTAGGTGGGGTTGGACGTATAACCGCCGGCGTAGCCGACCGCCGTCACGTACACCCCCGGCAGTTGCCAAAAATACTTCTCCGCGCCCCAGAAACAGCCGAGCCCAAACATGGCCGACTCCATACCCGCCGCATACGGCGGCTCGAGCGGATGGCCGTTAACAAAATGCTTCGCCGGCACTGGCATCTTCCGCGCCCGTCCCGGCAATGCCTCGTTCGGCGCCGGCATTTTTACTTTCTTCATGAAATCCAACGTCTTCCCTCCGGTATCAGGCTAATCAGTCTGCACCAACTGGCAATGATTGGCCATGGCCCCCGGGGACATCCCCATCAGCCCTGACCTACGAACATTATGGTTAAAATAGCGGTCTAATGTTTGAGCGGCATAACGGCCAGGCCGCGAGGGTTTCCATCATGCGCATATATATAGTCAGTCTTGTCGCGGTGGCATGGCTCGGTGGCTGCGCCAGCGTGGTACCGGAGGCTATCCGCACCGAAGCGCCGGGCAACGTGCAGATCGCCCAGGTACGCGACCGGCCACAGCAGTTTCGCGATGCGGTGGTACGCTGGGGCGGTAATATCGTCAGCACCCGCAACGAGCGCGAGCACACGGTATTGGAAATCATCGGACGCGACCTCGATAAAGAGGGACGCCCGCAAGAAGAAGACTACAACTTGGGGCGTTTTCTCGTGAAGGTTCAGGGCTTCCTCGATCCAGCGATATACAAACCGGAACGCGAGGTGACCGTGCGCGGGCGCATCCAGGCCGTGGTCGAACAATCGATCGGCGAATACCGCTATAGTTATCCGGTGGTCGGGGCCGATGATATCTATTTATGGAAGCCGCGCCTGCCCCCGGAGCCGCGCTACCGGTATTACGATCCGTTTCTATACGACCCTTGGTACCCGTGGGGAGTTCCATACCCTCGGCCCTGGCCCTACTATTATTACCCGTAATGAATAGAGGAAACGAAACCCCCATGACCCGCCGCTCGGCATTGGCAGTGTCCGGGCTCATCGTGAGCCTGCTGCTTGTGGTCGGATGCGCCACACCGTATGACATCGGCAACGCCGATCCCCGCGTCACGCCCGTTGAAGCGGCGAAAGATGTGGCCGGCATGCTCAACCACACCGTCGCCTGGGGCGGACTGATTGCCGCGGCTAAAAACCTGAAGGACCAGACCGAACTCGAAGTGGTGGGTTACCCGCTCGATACGGAAAATCGCCCCGACAGCAACGCGGCACCGACCGGCCGGTTTCTCGTTGTCCAGACCGGCTACCTCGAAACTGCCGACTACGCGCCCGGCCGCTTGATCACGGTGGTGGGTACCGTGACGGAAACCCGCCGCGGCACGGTGGGCGAGGCACCGTACGTTTATCCCGTCGTCGCGGCGTCCCAGCTGCGGCTATGGCCAAAACCCACCGGCGACCGCCGCGAGCCCGGTTTTCATTTCGGTATCGGTGTCGGAATTATTCGCTAGGAAGCCGAGCAAAAGGAAATCAGAAAATCGTCCTGGCAGCAACGCCGCACCCAGCGGACGGCGCGGGAGTGTTATTTGTTGCGTCCCTGAATCTTCACGCCGGCTTGAGCTTGTAGGCAGCGCATACGTCACAGGGCGGCAGTACGTCCATATCCTCCGCCACGACAATGCGCGTGCGGCAACCGGCGCATTCATACATGCCGGCTGAATATTTCCTGGGCGGCGGCGGAATGATTTTCGTGATCGTGGGCTCGGCACCGAGGTACACGCGACCGCCGCAGTTATCGCAGGGAGGCAGTTCCCGGTACAGCTGCGAAAAGATCGACCCCTGCCCGCAGCCTTTGCATTCATAGCGGCCGATGGGGTATTCGACGATCTCGCTGACCGCCTGGGCCTCTTTCTTGGCCTCGGCCAGGGCCAGCAGCACCTCATCGCCCAGCCGCTTGGCGCGCGCCTCGGCGGTCTTCGCCTCCAGAATGGCTCGTTTCATCTCCTGGGCCAGCATCTTGGCGCGTTCTTGTGCCGATGGCATGGGGTCTTCCATGATTGCTCGTTAGTTAGGGACTGCGGGCTTCCCCGCATAGCTATGTCTAATTGTAGTTAGCCTGAAAGGATGTGAAGACCCGGCCAAATCGTGCCGGCCTAATCATTTGAGACTGCTTGAGAAAAACCAAGAATCCATCCCATGGCAACCGGGAATGGCCCAAGGAACCTCTGGTTATTCGCTTCATTCCAGACGCGGTTCAAAGCCCCCGTCCGCTCGTCAACAGCTTCCGACACATCGTCGGATGCGCCGCAACTACCCGCGCTGGGTCATGTCAATATCACAGTCGCAACTTTAAGCCTGCTTGGTTTCTGGCGGCAGCCGCCTGGCGCCGCAGGTTCAAGGAAGCAACCCATGATCTCATGATGACTTCATGGCGCACGCAATCAGGAGGACTACCATGCGTAAAGAACATTCCAACGATTCCGGTTTTCCCGGCATAGCATTTGCCACCCTGCCAACCACAGGCGAAACGGTTGCGATTCGTTACGGCGAACGAATCTACTACCGGGTGGAGACAACCAAGACCGCGGAAGAACTCAATGCGATATACGGTGTCACCGAAGCCCAGGCAAAAACGATCTTAGCGAGCGTGATGTCCGGTTGGGCTACACCGCCGGCGAATCAAATAAGTCACGACCCGCTGCGCCGTTCGAGTTAGCTTACAACCCCATCAGGGAAACACCCAGCGATCTCGCGCCGTCGTGATTGTGTCATTTTGCGGATGGCGGCGGGGACGCGTCGGCGTTGCCGGTCATGTCCACCGTGACTGACGGCATGCGCCGGCGCCGGCTTTCCGTCTCCAGATGCGGCAAGAAACCGGCGAGCAGGCCGACGACCGGGAGCAACGAACAAACGTGAAACACGAACTGGATGCTGGTCGCGTCGGCCAGCTCCCCGAGCACCGCCGCGCCGATACCCCCCAAGCCGAAGGCAAAACCGAAAAACAGGCCGGCGACGGTGCCGACTTTGGAAGGAATCAGATCCTGCGCATAAACCACAATGGCCGGAAACGCGGACGCGAGCACGATGCCGATCGGCACGCTAAGCACACCGGTCCAGAACAGGTTGGCATACGGCAATAGCAGCGTGAACGGCAGCACCCCGAGGATCGAAACCCAGATCACCGCCTTGCGGCCGATGCGATCGCCAATCGAGCCCCCGGCAATGGTGCCGACGGCGACGGCCGCGAGAAACACGAACAGGTGAATCTGGGCGCTTTGCACTGAGACATGGAACTGATCGATCAGATAAAAGGTGTAGTAGCTGGTCATGCTGGCCATGTAAAAAAACTTCGAAAAGATCAACGCGATCAGCACAGCGATGGCTCGCAGCACCTTGTTGCGCGGCAGCGCGATTCGTGCCGCGCTCTGCGTTGTTTGCAATTTCATCCGCGCCAGTCCGCGCCCCTGGTACCAGTGACCGACGCGAACCAGCAAAAAAATTCCGAGCAAGGCGGCCAGGGAAAACCAGGCGACGCTCGACTGTCCGTAGCGCAACACGATAAACGCGGCGAGCAACGGGCCGATGGCGGAGCCGGCGTTGCCGCCCACCTGAAACAGCGATTGCGCCAGTCCATGCTGGCCGCCCGAGGCCATGCGCGCCACGCGCGATGACTCCGGATGAAACACCGATGAACCGGTGCCCACCAGCGCCGCGGCGAGCAGCAGCACCGCGTAATGGTGAGCGAACGCCAGCAGTAACAACCCGGCCAGCGTAAAGCCCATGCCGACCGCCAGCGAGTAGGGCTGCGGCTGGCGGTCGATGTAGAAACCGATCATCGGCTGCAACACCGAGGCGGTGAACTGAAACGTAAACGTCAACAAGCCGATCTGACCGAAGTCGAGCCCGTAGTTGCTTTTCAGCATCGGGTAAATCGCCGGCAACAGCGACTGCATCATGTCGTTCAACAGATGGCAGACGCTGATGGCCGTCAGGATCGGAAATACCGTCTTCCCGGCCGTGGGGTCGCCGTCGCCGGCAGTGGTCGGGTTCACGCGGATTGGCGTTTAGGTGGTGGCGTCAGGTTCCAGCGCAGCAAAGCCGAAGTACCCTGGCCAACATCGCTAATCGGCAACGGTGCGGCGGCATTCACGGCACGCATCACTTCCTCAATGGCCCGCTCCGCTGTCGCATTCAGCCACTCCGCGTGCGCCTGGCATTCGCGGCGCCGATAAAACTCGATCAGGATCGCGCGCAAATACTGGCGGCTGTGCTCCGGGTGCGTGTTCATGTCGCTCATGAGGTAATGAAACCGGGTGACAAATTCGGCATCGTCGAAATACGGCGCAAATACGCCACGCTCGAAAGCAGCCTCCAGCCTCGCAAAAAACGCGCACTGGCCGGCGTACAGCGCCGGCGAGTAGTAGAACTTGTACGCATGCTCCAGATCGTGCCGGAAAAAAGCAAAGGCATCGGACTTGTTCAGCACCGGTTCGCGCGCACGCGGCCAGGCCGTGACCACCGTCACCGCGCGCGTGCCGCGTGCCTGCCAACGCAGGATATCCCGCGGGC
>JAUSDQ010000054.1 GCA_030650525.1 Sulfuricaulis sp. | reverse complement strand
ATTCGATCCGTCCTTTCATCATTGCCTTTTTACCTGCCACTTGGCCGCGTCCGGACGGTGGGGCTGAGGGTCAAAAAATCGGGCGTTCTTACCCACGCGGTTGTAGTCTCCAATGTCTTCGCGCGTCCATTCAGCCAGTTCCAACAACCGCTGCACGACATCGGGATGCTCCTTGGCCACGTCATGGCGCTCGCCGATGTCCGTCTCCAGGTCAAACAGCATCGGTTCCCTGATCTCGATCGCATCTTCAGGCTTGATGAATCTCCACCAATTTGGCAGCCACGGCACGTGAGCCGGACGCGGCAACTGAAGTTTCCAGCGCCCGCTGCGCACCGCCTCCAGGAAGGTGTGGTTATAAAAATACAACGCCTTGGTCGGACTCTGCACCCCCGCTTCGCCATGCATCAGCGCGGTGATGTCGTGGCCGTCGATAACACGATCGGTCGGCGCCTGGCCGCCGGCGAGCCGCGCAAGGGTCGGCAGGATGTCCATCGAAGTGGCGATTTCATCGCACGTCCGGCCGGCGGGAATGCGCCCCGGCGCCCACATAATGCACGGAACGCGCGAGCCACCTTCCCAAGGGCTGGTCTTGTGACTCCGCAACGGTTCGGCATTGCCGCCATACGCAACGCCCAACTGGCGCGGATTATACCATGGGCCGTTGTCGCTCGCAAAAATGACGTAAGTATATTGCTCCAGTTTCATCTCTTTCAGCGCATCCAGCAGCCGCCCGATATTCCAATCGAGTTCCTCCACCACGTCGCCGTATAGCCCCCGCGGGCTTTTGCCTATGAACTGCTCCGATGCCGCCAGCGGGACGTGCGGCATGTTGTAGGCCATGTAGACGAAGAACGGCCGCTGCTGGCTCTTCCGCATAAACCCGATCGCCTCGTCGGTGTAACGGCGGGTCAGCGTGGCCACGTCGGCCTTTTCCTCGATCACCTTTTCGCCCTGAATGAGTTTCAGTTGAAGATCCAGCGGTTTCTTCTTCGCGTCATTACTCGACGGCGTGCCAAAAAAGTAATCGAATCCCTGGTGCAAGGGCATCAGTTTCGGGATATAGTCGTCTTCACTGTGGCCGGCCAAATCCCACTTGCCAAAGATCGCGGTGGCATAGCCGGCGGCTTTGAGCACTTCGGCCACGGTCACCTCGCGCTCATGAACAAGCGGGTGCCAGCTCTTGAAATCATTGTGCCAGCGCGCCACCCGCAGTGGGTAACAACCGGTCATCAGCGATGTTCGCGAGGGACCGCAGACTGGCTGAGTGTAAAAACTCGTGAAGCGCGTTCCCTCGCGCGCCATCCGGTCCAGCCGCGGCGTCCGGATCAGCTTGGACCCAAAACAACCCACGTCGGCGTAACCCTGGTCGTCGGTGTAGATCATGATGATATTGGGCTTCCGGCCGTCAGCGGCGCGAAGCCTTTCAGACATCGCATGGGCCGCCAATTCCATCATTGTCGCACCGGACGCTCCGGCATACAGAAGCGTCGCGAGTAGGATGATGATACGGGACATGGTCAAATGTTGACGTTAGATAGAGCTTGTCCCAGATGCGCAGCAGGCAAGCCGCCACAGGTGAGCATCGCTGATTCGGCTCGGCGCGCACGCGATTTAACGCGGCAAAAAGCCATTTGAGCGCGAAAATGGCCAGTTATGGTGCTTTCGACACTCACTTT
>JAUSDQ010000052.1 GCA_030650525.1 Sulfuricaulis sp. | reverse complement strand
CCGCAGAAGGTAATAGCGGCCGCCGTCGAGTTCGTCGATATCGCGGGCCTGGACCGTTCCTGTCGGCGCCACCGCGCCTCAGGCCGCAGGGGTCATCCACACCGACTTTGAGCGCGGCTTCATCCGTGCCGAGGTGATTTCGTTCGCCGACTACATCGCCTGCAAGGGCGAGCAAGGCGCGAAAGAAGCGGGAAAGATGCGGCTGGAGGGCAAGGATTACGTCGTGCGCGATGGCGACGTGATGCATTTCAGATTCAACGTCTAGCCCGAATGGCACTTACTTAAGCTTTTTCGGGTGCCCATGTTCTCGGACGTACTTTCTCATGATCGCGCGCGGTTTGGTGAGCATTGGATAGGGTTTATGTCGTCGTTTCAGGGCGCGAGGCTCGATACGGCCGGGGCGATTACCGACGCGCTGTTGGACGATGAGGACAAACAGGCCATGGAGCTTGTCATCGTGGTCGATACGGTCGGCGTGCTGAGTCCAAGCGATCCAGATCTGCACGGTGTGCTTGAAGCTCAACTGGCGCGGCAGCCGATGCGCAAGCAACGCGGCTTGGGCCATCATCAGACGAATGAGATTGTAGGCGAGCAGGTAGACCCAGATTTCCTTGATCGCCATTGCGGGCGTCTGGCAGCTCAGTTGTTCCATCCCCAGGGTGGTCTTGATGTTGCGTAGATCGAGTTCTATATGCCAGCGGCTGCGATAAAGCGATTTCAAGGCGGCCTTACTGGTGTGCTTCGGGCAAAGCAGCGTCGTCACCAAGGTCTTGCCCCCGGTGCGAAGCTCGCGCACGGTCAGGCTCTGCGGGGCCTGCTCGTAGTCGGCCTGGCTCATCCAGTCGGGTTTGATGACGGGCTTTGGCAGCACGATCAGATGGTCGCGCGTACCGAGGCGCTGACCGCGGCGAAAGTCGGTGGTGCGCTGGCGCGAACCGTGTTGTTCGAACACCGCATCGATGCCCCGTTCACGCAACGTGCACAGCAGAAAATACGTGGCGTAGAACGCATCACCCAGCAACAGGTCTCCGCGCTCCAGGGTATCGAGTATCGAACGCAGCAACGACTGTTCATCGCCGCCCTTGCCCCGATAGTGGCCGATCGCGGCATTGAGCAGCGCCCCGCTGCCCAAGCACACAAGCCCCACCATCCGACACAGTGGGAAGCCCAGTCCGGGCTTCTGGCTGCGTGGTTGCGGGTAAGCGGCCTGATTTTCTGGCGTGTCGGGCATTCCCAGCGTCGTGCCATCCACCAGGCGCACCGGGTGGCCCCGCCAGTGCCAGGCAACCGGTGCGTGCGCCGTCACCCACCGCCCCACGTATCGGGCAAGCGTATTCACCATCTCCATCGGCAAGCGCACGCGCGCACCGCAGTACGCCCCAGTATTCGTGCTGCACGGCGCCAGTCCTGCGGCCAGGCGCTTGATCGCCGCCTCGTCCACCGCCTTCTGGCAGGACCGATCCGCGCTCAACGCTTGGGCCAGAAACATCGACAGCGTCTCAGTCGGCGGAAACAGCCGTTCTCGATGCGCCGGCAACAACGACTCGACCTTGTCGAACAATTCGGGCCCCGTCAACAGATTGAAAAACGCATACGCATCGCTGTCACGGACTTGGGAGCGAACACGTCGTTGTT
>JAUSDQ010000036.1 GCA_030650525.1 Sulfuricaulis sp. | reverse complement strand
TATCCTTTCCCGCTCGGCGAGTTGCGCGTGGGCAAGCTCGTGCGCACTTCGCGTTCGCTCAGCAATGCCCAGCGCGCCAGGATTCTCGGCGGCAACGCCGAGCGGTTTTTCGGGCTGTCGACGGCCCATGCCCATTCCAACTGAACCGCGCACTCGCTTCGATATCGGCGAGGTGCGCCTGATGCGCGTCGTCGAATCGGAGATGCCGCTTCTGGATCCTGCCGAAATCTACCCTGACTCGACGCCGGCGGACATCGAAGCCAATCTGGACTGGCTCGTCCCCCGCTTCTTTGATCCGGGGTCGGGACGCCTGGTGATCACCATCCAGGGCTTCGTCGTCCGAAGCCGGGGCCGCATCATCGTCGTCGATACCTGTGTCGGCGATTGCAAATCGCGCCGCAGGACGGCGTTCGACCAGCAGCGATGGGACTGGATCGGGCGACTCGCGGCGGCCGGCGTCCGGCCCGAGGATGTCGACACGGTGATCTGCACCCATTTCCACGTCGATCACGTGGGCTGGAACACGCGGCTCGAAGATGGCCGCTGGGTGCCCACCTTTCCCAATGCGCGCTACCTGTTCACCAAAGACGAGTGGGCCTACTGGTCGAGCGAAACCGCGCGCGCGCAGCGTGACCGCTCCGGAGACTATCTGGGTGACAGCCTGGTTCCCGTGGTCGGGGCCGGTCTGGCGGATTTCGTCGCGATGGACCACCGCATCAACGAAGAGATTTCACTCGTGCCGGCGCCCGGCCACACGCCGGGCCTGGTCGGCGTGGTGCTGCGATCCGGGGGCGAACAGGCCCTGCTCGCAAGCGACCTGCTGCATTCGCCGCTGCAATGCCGCTATCCAGCGTGGAGCACGCGCTTTTGCATCGACCCGGAACAATCGAGGCGCACGCGCATGGATTTTCTTGCCCGGTATGCCGGCACCGGAATCATGGTCGTGCCGACCCACTTCCCGTCGCCGTCTGCCGGAACCATCGAGCGCGACGGCCAGGCATTTCGCTTTCGCGCCATCGAGTGAATGCTCCCTGTGAAGGGTGCGATTCAAAGTGATGTGGTGGGGGGATCAGGCAGCAAGTTTAACGTCCTGGGCCCAGTATTGATTCCAGCGCTTGTTGAACCGGTTGAGACGCAAAGCCAGCATGTGATCGGCGTTTGCGGCAAGCCACCATGCGCCTGGTAGCTTCAAGCGCTTTTGAGCAACATAGCGGTGTGCGCTCTCGATCTCTCCCGAACCAATCGGCAAATCATTGGCCAGCGCATGCTGATAGTCGATTTGATGCAGCCGCTTGGACAGATACCGGTGGCACTGGCGCACGGGCGCGTCGATATCGGCGACGCTTGGCGCTTCAAGATGGGGCTTGAGCGCTTGGATGACCTCTTGGGCGCGCCCGGTCTTGAGGCGTTCTTTATGATCGTCCATCCAGGTCTTGCAGTCCTGCGGGGTTGGGGTGAGGGCTTGGGCTGCCGGACTCAAGTATTCGCACACATGAAAGAAGTCGATCAAGTAGCTGCCCTGCGTTCCGAATCGTTGTTCCACCTGATCGGCGATCCACGGCGCGCCGTCTCCGACGGCGTGGATTCGACTGTTGGTGCCAAAGCCGGCGGCTCTGGCACAAGCAAACAGATGTTGACCCGCTGTCACGGCATCCCCTTGTAGCGTCCCGCCGAAGGCAAGCGTCTTGCTCCCCTTGGCGTGCGCCAAACAAATCTTGGCCTCTTTCCAGACCAGCTTCTTGCCCTTGCGTTTGTCCTTTTGCGCTGCATCCGGCTCCACCGTTGGCACCATGCCTCCGTCCATCTGGGCAATCAGATCTTCATGCCCTGTTTGCGTCGGCCACGCTTCATCGAGGTCCACCGCCTCAAATATGGCTTGCGCATGCCCCTCTGTAATGCGCCGTATGGTGCTCTCGGCCAGTACCACGCCGTAGTGTTCCACCAGCTTGTCCATCGCTTGGGCGAACGGCACATCGGCTCCAAAGTCGGTGACCGCGCGCTGCAATGGCTTTGAGCAGCCCCGGTGACTTACCTTGGCGCTTTGCGCAAATGCACGAATCCGCTTGCTGCCCTTTCGATATTGCGGCTCCTCTACGGCGATCTCGCCAAACGTCGTATGCCAGTGCAGTTTTTTTTACCTTCGCTCCAGACCCCGCCCTCCTGGCCGATCTCCTGCGATGTCTTTTCTACTTGCCCGCTCGCCCACGCTTGCAACGCTTCCTGCCCCATGCGCCGTATTTCCTCTATGAGTCGCAGTTCCGCTGCGTCTGCCTCCCTCAAATCGCCAGCCTCGTCCTCCACCGCCAGCAACAACGACTCCATTCGATTGCGAAGTTGCGGGTGCGCCCCCAGCCTTCTCACCAGTTCTTCGTCGCTCAGGGACTTGTTGGCAGCCATTTCCTCGCTCCTTCCACAGGGTTTGGGTGCCTCTAGCTTAACCCCACATCAGTTTGAATCGCACCCCCCTGTGAATGCACTCTTGGATATTGGCATGATCGGTGGTAGTCTGAACGCTCGTCATTCGCTATGGCGCCGCGGATCCATCGCCGGAGACTCCTGCCGGGCACAGATCCGGTCGGCGGACATGCAGCCAGGAACATGAACGAGATCGAAATCAAGTCGGTGGAGGACGCGCGGAAGTATCGCGAGGAACTCGCCGCCAGAAAGCCGGAGGACGACCCCGGGCTGGCGAAATGGCGGACCTCCAAACGGTACATCCTGCTGTTGCTTCTGGTCGTATTCTTTCTGATTTATTACCTGATTTCGGTGAATATCGAGGTGCTGTCGCTGCCGGAACTGACCGTAACGGTCAAGACCTCGAAGTCATAACGCTGGCCGACACAGCGAGCAACACCTCCCCCGGGTCCGGCTCCAAGGTCTGGATCAGCCCAGGAACGCGCCTCCGTTCACGTGCAGCGTCTGGCCGGTCATGTAGCGCGCGCCCGGCCCGCACAAAAAGCGCACCGTCCGCGCAACGTCTGCCGGCGCGCCGCGCTGCCCCGACAGCGTGCGGCTGGTGCTGTGATGGTCCGGCTGCGCGAGGCTCGTTTCGCTGCGGGTGGTCGCGATCAGGCCGGGCGAAACGCAATTCACGGTAATGGTGTCCGGGGCGAAGTCGTGAGCCAGCGCCCGGGTCAGACCCACCAGCCCGGCCTTGGCGGCGACGACATGCGCCCGATGCCGCGCGCCGATGTGCGCGGTCAGGCCGCCGATGTTGACGATCGTCCCGTTCCCGGATTGCCGCAGGTGAGGCGCGCACGCCTTGACGCAGTTGAACGCGCCATCGAGGATGGTTGCCATGACTTCGCGCCACTCCTCA
>JAUSDQ010000029.1 GCA_030650525.1 Sulfuricaulis sp. | reverse complement strand
AGGTGATGAGGGCGTTGGGGTTGGCGCGTTGAACCTGCATGTAGTAGGCGGCGGCTTGCTTGAGCTGTTCCGAGGAGTTGCCCAGGGCCAGGGGGATGTTGCCGTTCAGCCAGTCGGGAATGCCGGGGCCGGTGCCGGCGAAGGCGATGACGATTTCGGTGCCGCGCTGGAAGGAGATGGCTTCGAAGCCGCTGCCATTGGAGTTTTCAGGTGGCTGATACGCGAATTCTGTCCAGCCTAGGGGAGTAGGGATTCGATTAATGGGGGCACGTGTAGAGCGATAAGCAACACCCGCCATTAAAGCGTATTCAGAGGTAATAGCCATGTTTATCTCCTCATTATCCAGGACGGCAATAGTTTATTTCATTCGATGTTTATTTCTTAGTATCTGTGGGATCAGGTGTAGTTATAGGATGGGGCGCTTTAAACCCGCCGGGGGAAGTCCATTTTCCATCGGAATAAATTAATTTTTCGCACGCCGTGGTAGCGGTTTTAACTTCAGTGCGGATGATGGTGCGATCACCTGAATCTCTATTCAATTTCTTGATATTTTCAACGGAGACAAAGCCATCCTGAGCAGTCATGTTCTGGATTTCTTTCTTTTTGTGCTCGTTGGAGTCTGGACTCAGTATCACATTTAATTCTTTAAACTCCGCTGGGAATTGTTCCACCGGGATTCTCTTCCATTCCCCGTCGTATTTTAAGAACACGTAGGGTGGATTCGGTCTGTCCCATTTGTTATAGGCAAGACACCCGCCGGGTTCGGTGACGAGGTATGGGGTGCCGTTCAGGATATCTACCATATACAAGACAAGATTGTCTTGATACGTTCCAAAATCGCTTTTCCACATTACGGTCTGTTTCGTTTCCGGAACCGTGAACGTGAGCATCGACTCCTTCAGCGGATCGGGTTGAAAGGGTTCACGCAAGCCCTTGGGGTCGTACGTATACGTGCGGGTGACGATGAGTTTTTTTCCGTCGTGCAAAGCCACCTCCTCTTTCCACGTGGTAGAAGCGCAGGCGCTCATGGTTACTCCCAGCGTTAATATTAAGACAACCGACTGCCACCCGCGCAATAATAAGGAAGAAAGGAATATGGGTTTCATCGTGCCTCCCTGCATTAGAGATTATTTTGGAACATGATTTGCTTCGTGACGATAGTTGTCAAGCGGCGAGCTTGAATAAACGGTGGCATTCGTCATCGTCTATTCCGGTGCCACCGTAGAGGGTGTCATTCCCTGGGTTGCCTTGGAGGATGTCGGTGCCACCGCCGCTGATGATTAAATCGTTCTGGCTGCTGCCGGTGAATTGGTCGACTTCGGTGTCGCCGAGCAGGAAGGCGGTTTTGGTGCCAGCCGTGGCGCTGGTGGCGTGGGCATTGGAGGCGATGAACCAGTTTGGCACTGACAGCATCAACTTTGCATTAACACAAGGCTTGCTACGTCATTGGGCGTTGAAATAACACGTTGCTGCCGTGCCCGGGCACCTGCCTCCTTGCCTGAATTTCCCGGCGGGACTTCGGACTTGTTGTTGCGAGAAGCAGTAGTAGTTTCAGTCGCAGTATCACTCATGGTATTTCCTCCTTTTAGTTGCGTTAATCTAATGTCCAAATGTGATCGTATCGTTACCGCTCGCGGATGCTCTCCCGGCTCGCTTGCAGCAGCGGGCTCAGGAAATATTCAATCAACCGGCGCTGGCCGGTCTTGATCTCCACCGTCACGTTCATGCCGGGGCTCAGATACACTTCTTTGTCGTTTTCCACCCGGATCGTGGACCGGGCCATGCTGACGCGGGCGGAGTAAACAAGCCCCATTTTTTCCACTGGCACGGCGTCTTTCGACAGCGTGAGAATTTTTCCATCTATGGTTCCGTAGCGGGTGAAGGGAAAGGCCTCGACCTTGATCTCGGCTTCCTGCTCGGGATTCACAAAGCCGATGTCTTTGTTATCCACCCAGGCCTCAACCTCCAGCAACCCTTCGCGCGGGGCGATGACCATGAGCTGCTGTGCCGGCGTGACCACGCCGCCCACGGTATGCACCGCGAGTTGCTGGACTATGCCATCGATCGGGGCCGTCAGTGTCTGCTGACTGGTGCGGTTTTCGGCCTTGGCCAGTTCCTGCGAGAGCGAATGCGCGCGGGTCTTTGTTTCCGCATGTTCAGCCGCGTGCTCCTGCGCTTTCTGGGCGCGTGCCCGGTCGGCTTCCAGATACTGCATTTTCGAGACGAGTTGCTTGTCGTAGAGATTTTTGTACGCCTCCGCCTGATTCTGCAACGAGCGGAACTCCGTCAGCTGATCGCGCAAGCGATTGCGCTGAATTTCGACAAACCGGGGGTTGGCGCCTTTGGGGGGTGTAAAGTTGTCCTGATCGGCGATCAGGGCCTGTAACCGCGCCACTTCCGTCATTGCCGATAGGTATTCATTCGAATACCGTTCACGATCGGCGCCGGTCGTGGTGGCATCGAGCTCGATGAGCACGTCGTTCTTTTTGACGTGTTGACCGTCCCTGACGTGAATTTTCTTGATGATGCCGCTTTCCAGCGGCTGAATCACTTTGGAGTAATCGCTGGGGATGATCTTGCCCTGCGCCACCGCGACAATGTCGATATGACCAAAGACGGACCATAGTAGAGCAGCTGAAAAGACCCCTATGATTATGAAGATAATCGTCCGGCCAACGGGTGATGGCGGTGACTCCTGAATCTCAAGGACAGCGGGAAGGAATTCAAGCTCCCTGCCCTGAGGAACGACGACAGGTTCCTGGTGCTTTTGCTCCTGCCAGGCGGTGCGCCAGACTTCGATGTGGCGAAAAACGCCTGTAATGAAGTGATGCCATTTAGTGATTAGCTGGCTCATAAGCTCCCCCTCACCCCTCCCCTCTCCCGATGGGAGAGGGGGATATATGGAATGCCCCGAGTTCCACAGACACCCGCCTAAACTAATTCCGCCTTCTCCTCGAAGTCTTTCGGGCTGATGCCACCCAGCGTCGAGTGTCGACGCTTCGGATTATAGAAGCCCTCGATGTAATCGAACAGATCGGCCTTGGCCTTGTCACGGGTGCTATACACACGGCGGTGTACACGTTCCCGTTTCAGGGTGGCAAAGAAGCTCTCCATGGCGGCGTTGTCCCAACACTCGCCACGACGGCTCATACTGCATCGAATATCGTGATCCCGCAGCAGCCGCTGGAAGGCATCGCTCGTGTACTGACTGCCCTGGTCCGAGTGGTGCAACAACTCGGTTGGCCAACCGCGGCGCCAGATCGCCATCAGCAGCGCATCCGACACGAGGTCTGATGTCATGCGCGGCTGCATCGACCAGCCGATCACACGCCGCGAGAAGAGATCCAGCACCACCGCCAGATACAGCCAGCCTTCCAGCGTCCAGATGTAGGTGAAGTCCGCCACCCAGCGCTGATTGGGACCCGGTGCGTCAAATTGACGAGCCAGTTCATTCGGCGCGATCCCGTGCTCCGGTCGCACGCCGTGGTCCATGGGCAACGGCCGTTTGACGGGTTTCGCCACGAGCCTGTGGCGGCGCATCAGCCGCTCGATCTGGCCACGGCCGCAGTCGATCTGCCAGGCCCGAAGATCGAGCCACACGCGGCGGGCACCGTAGGTTTCATCGCTGTCGGCGAAGCTCTGGCGGATCGCGGTCAGCGCGCTTTTGTCACGCAGTGCCCGGCGACTCGGAGGGCGCACCAGCCATTGGTAATAACCCGCGCGGGATACGTCCAGGGATGCACACAGAACATTCACCGGCCAGATCCCACGATGGCTCGCCACAAAGCCGAACCTCAACTCGATTCCTTCGCGAAGAAGGCGGCGGCTTTTTTTAAAATGTCGCGCTCCATCTTGAGACGCGCCACCTCGCGTCGCAGCCGCTCGATCTCCGCCTGTTCCGGCTTCATCTTGCCCTGGCCCGGGAAGGCCTGGGTCGGATCGGCTTCAAATTCCTTGACCCATTTGCGCAGCACGTTCTCATGAACGTCGATTTGTTGTGCCGCTCGGGCGACGGGCAGACCCCGTTGCCGTACCAACCGCACCGCCTCGTGTTTGAACTCCGCCGTGAACGCTCGTCTCGTCTTCATTGCTTGCCTCCAGGATCATTTTCACCTTAACTGGGTGTCAATGAAACCTGGGGCATTCCAATAACAAGTAATCGCTCTGGCGCAAATCCTGGATTGGCGCTTTGCGTTGTGAAATATTTTCATGAGTTAACTTTCTCCCTCACCCTTGCCCTCTCCCGATGGGAGAGGGAGAATGTTCTTTCTCATCTGTGCGAATGTCGTTCGCCGGCTGTGTGAGTGTCGCCGCACTCCCTTCTCCCAACGGGAGAAGGGTTGTGGATGAGGGGGAGTTGATGAGTGTTGCCAAGATAACACTCAAAACAGAATCCGTGTCCGCCAATACGTCGTTATTCCAGAATCGCATTACGCTGAATCCTCGCTCAGACAAATATTTTGTGCGTCGCACATCTTTTTTCAACTGATCGGCATGCTGTCCACCATCTATCTCAATCACAACCATTTTCTCAAAACAAACAAAGTCCACGATATACGGTCCGATAGAGCATTGGCGACGAAACTTATATCCTGCCAAAGCACGGTTTTTCAGATGCCTCCATATTTTTATTTCGGCCTTTGTCTGATTTTTGCGCAGGTTTTTGGATAATTGGTTAATTATCCTTGCCCTCATCCCTGTCCCTTCTCCCGGAGGGAGAAGGGAACGCTTCTCATGAGCCCATGACATAAGATCCATCCTGATGTTTGTGCAGGCGCGCGTAATAGCCGTTTAATTGCAGCAGATCCTGATGTATACCCTGCTCGATGATTTCGCCCTTTTCTATGACGAAAATCCAATTGGCATTGCGAATGGTCGACAAGCGATGGGCGATAAGAATGACCGTCCGCCCGCGGCAAATCTGCGCCAGATTGCGCTGGATAATGCTTTCGGATTCGTAATCGAGGGCGCTCGTGGCTTCGTCGAAGATGAGAATGCGGGGATTGGTTACCAGGGCACGGGCGATGGCGATGCGCTGGCGCTGGCCGCCCGAGAGCGAGCAGCCGTGCTCTCCGACCAGAGTGTCGTAGCCCTGTGTCAGCTCCAAAATAAATTCGTGAGCGCCGGCCAGCTTCGCGGCGGCGACTATTTGCTCCATCGGTAGGCCCGGATCGGGCAGTGCGATGTTGTCACGCACCGAGCGGTTGAACAGAAAATTTTCCTGGAGCACGACACCGATCTGGCGACGCAACCAGGCCGGATCGACCTGCGCGAGGTCCACGCCGTCAATCAAGACGCGGCCAGACTCGGGGACGTACAGACGCTGAATGAGTTTGGCGACCGTGCTCTTGCCGGAGCCGGAACGGCCGACGATGCCAATAACCTTACCGGCGGGGATTTCGAACGACAACCGGCGCAGCACCTCGGCGCCGTCGACGCGGTAACGAAAGCTAACCTTGTCAAAAACGATATTTCCGGCGAGTGCCGGCAAGGTCGTGCGATTGGGATTATAGGATGGCTCCGGCGGTGCGTTCAGCAAGTCGCCCAAGCGTTGGACTGAAATGCCCGCTTGTTGGAACTCCTGCCACAGCTGCACCACGCGCAACAACGGGCCGCTGACACGGCCCGCCAACATATTAAAGGCAATCAGCTGGCCGATGGTCAGCGAACCGTCCATGACAAGATTGGCGCCAATCCAGAGGATAGCCACCGTGGTGGCTTTATTAATGAATGAAGCCGTCTGGCCGGCAATATTACCGAGATGAGTGGCGCGGAAACTGGCGCGCACATAACCTGCCAATTGTTCTTCCCAGCGGCTTTGCATGCCGGGCTCCACCGCCATGGCCTTGAGGGTTTCAATGCCGTTGATGGATTCGACGAGGAACGCCTGGTTGTCCGCCCCGCGATTGAATTTCTCATTCAAACGCGCACGAAAGATAGGGGTGACGACTACTGAGAGAAATATATATAAAGGTATGGTTGCCAGGACGACAAAGGTCAGTAACGGACTGTAGAAATACATGACCGCGAGAAAGACAAACGTAAAGAAAAGGTCAATGACAACGGTGACCGTGGAACTGGTGAGAAACTGACGGATGGTCTCCAGCTCCCGTACCCGCGCGACGGTATCACCCACCCTTCTGGCTTCGAAATAAGCCAGCGGTAACCGCAGCAGGTGCTTGAACAACTGCGCGCCGAGACCCACGTCAATGCGGCTGGAGGTATGCGCGAACACATACATGCGCAGACCCGTGAGTATCGCTTCGAAAAAAACCAGCGCCAGCATTCCAACCCCAAGCACAGTCAACGTTGTCAGTGCTTTATGCACCAGTACTTTGTCGATGACCACCTGGAAAAACAGCGGTGTCAGCAGCGCGAAAAGCTGGATAAAGAATGAAGCCAACAAGACTTCGCCCAGCAACTTGCGGTATTTGACGATGGCCGGGATGAACCAGGTGAAATCGAACTTGCGGTCTTCGGGTCGCAGATGCGCGCGCTTGGTAAATAAAATCAGGCGGCCACTCCAGGCCTGCTCGAAAACCTGGCGCGGCAAAATGAGGGGCTTTGGTTCGCTCGGGTCCTGGATCAGAACCTTTTCGCCATCGGCGCGCGCGAGCAAAACATAACGGCCGTCTTTTTGCACCGCCATGGCAGGTAGTGCAATAACGGACAGGCGCGGCCAGTCGCTATCGGCCGCGCTGGCTTTCAGCCCCAGGTGACATGCCGTCAGCAGAATCTCGGACTCACCGAACGGCTTACCTGCGCGTCCGAATTCATGTTTAAGCTGTTCCGCGTCAACCGGCAGGCCAAAAAAACGCGCAATGAGAACCAGACACGTCAGTGCCGTGTCAGTTTCCTGTGGCGGAATGACAGAATGCGGAGCCACACCCTTACCTCCTCTAGCTTCTTCTTGTCCGGTTAGGCCGGATTATTTTTCAAATTTTACAAGATGCACGTATTTTGCATTATGAAATTAATCATAAATAGTAAATATTTTTTCATGGGGGTCAGATAGACGCACTAATTTGGTGCGTTGATTTTCGGAGACGCGTGTTAGGCCTGACGTTTTTGATTAGCTAGCGGCTCTAACAGGATAATGAAGAAAGACTATTTTTCTCCGCTACCTTGAGAACGAAAGGTTATGAAACAACTTTATGAAAGAGTCCCTTCTCCTTCCGGGAGAAGGACAGGATGAGGGGGTGTTTATGGTGAATTTTATGGTCCCCCTCACCCCTTCCCTCTCCCGGTGGGAGAGGGTGGTTTCTAGAAAGTATCCGGAAAAACTTATTTGACGGAGTACATGGGTGCGCCCTGCGCACCGATCGACTAAATGGCGCGTGGGACGCGCCCTACATCAAATCGCTCAAGGCTTCTCAATAAACCCGTTCCTTCGGTGGAAACGTCTCGACACTGAGCGGCTTCAAGCGCACCGGTTTGTAATCGAGTTTGTTGCCTTCACGGCTGTAGAGCGTGTGCTTGAGCCAGTTGCGGTCGTCACGTTCGGGGTAATCGGTGCGTGAATGGGCGCCACGAGACTCTTTGCGTGCGGCCGCGGAATAGACTGTCGCGAGCGCGATGTCCATGAGGTTTTCCAGTTCCAGCGCTTCGATGCGGGCGGTGTTGAAGATTTTGCTGTGGTCGCGCAGCGTGGCGTGCTGCAGGCGGCTTTTCAGTTCCGTCACTTTTTTTATTCCCTCGTCCAACACTGCCTGGGTGCGGAACACGCCGCAGTGTTCTTCCATGATGAGGCGCAGCTCGTCGCAAACCAGGTCGACCGATTCGCCCTGGCCCTGTTTGTCCCAGCGTGTCAGGCGCGCCATGGCGCGATCGATGGCGTCCTCGGGCATGGCGCGGTGGCGGCGGTTTTCCTTGAGGTATTCGAGTATGTGATTGCCGGCGGCGCGGCCGAACACGATGATGTCGAGCAGCGAATTGCCGCCGAGACGGTTGGCGCCGTGCACCGACACGCAGGCGCACTCGCCCACGGCATACAGGCCCGGCACTTCCTCTTCCGGTCCGGTGTGGACCGGGACCACGACTTGTCCGAAGCGGTTGGTCGGGATGCCGCCCATGGTGTAGTGCGCCGTGGGGTAAACCGGGATGGGTTTTTCAATAGGATCGACATGGGCAAAGCGTATTGAGAGTTCGCGTATGCCGGGCAGGTGTTTTTTGATGGCTTCTGCGCCGAGGTGATCGAGCTTGAGCAGCACGTGGTCCTGCTTCGGCCCGCAACCGCGCCCGGCGTGGACCTCTTCATAAATTGCGCGGCTGACGACGTCGCGGCTGGCGAGGTCTTTCGCGTGCGGCGCAACACGCTCCATGAAGCGTTCGCCTTCGCCATTAATAAGGTATCCACCCTCGCCACGCGCGGCCTCGGTAATGAGGATACCGATGCCGGCGATGCCGGTCGGATGAAACTGCACGAACTCCATGTCCTGCAGCGGGATGCCGGCGCGCAGCGCCATGGCCATGCCGTCGCCGGTGTTGATCAGCGCATTGGTGGTGGTGCGGTAAATACGCGACACCCCGCCGGTGGCGACCAGCGTGGTTTTGGCCTCGATGATCAGCGGCTCGCCGGTTTCGATTTCGATGGCAAGCGCACCGAGCGCATAACCGTCCTTGTCCATCAACAGGTCGATGACAAAAAATTCATCGAAGAAATGGGTGCGCGCCTTGAGATTCTGCTGGTAGAGCGCGTGCAGCATGGCATGG
The DNA here is from genome assembly GCA_030650525.1 of Sulfuricaulis sp. Taxonomy (GTDB): domain Bacteria; phylum Pseudomonadota; class Gammaproteobacteria; order Acidiferrobacterales; family Sulfurifustaceae; genus Sulfuricaulis. Next base: position 1,987 of record JAUSDQ010000029.1, on the reverse strand, counting down.
CCGGTGCGGTCGGCGGCGGGACAGGTACGCATCGCCTGCTCGCCGCCGAAGTTCAGGCTCTGACCTCCGAAGGCGCGCTGATAGATATGGCCGTTCGGGAGGCGCGTGAACGGCACGCCGAAATGCTCCAGCTCGATGACCAGGTGCGCGGCGGCGCGGCACATGTATTCGATCGCGTCCTGATCGCCAAGATAATCGCTGCCCTTCACGGTGTCGTACATGTGAAAGTGCCAGTTGTCCTGATGCACGTTGCCGAGCGCGGCGTTGATGCCGCCCTGGGCGGCGACGGTGTGCGAACGTGTCGGAAAAACCTTGGACACCACGGCGACACGGGCTTGGCCTTGCGCCAATTGCAAGGCCGCGCGCAACCCACCGCCGCCGGCGCCGATGACCAGGCAATCGAAACGACGGCGCGGGATGTGCTTCATGCGAGCAGTATCTGCGCGGCCCACAGGCCGAGGGCCAGCAAACCGAACGCGGTGAGTAAGGTGACGCTAATGCGCAGCCACGGAGGGTGGAGGTAATCGAGATAAATACTGCGCAGGCCGACCCAGGCATGAATCAGTACGCTGGCCATGAACAGCGCCCAGGCGATGCGCCCATAGCCGGTGGCAAACCAGGCCTGCCACGCGGCGTGGTCACGGGTCGGCAGCAGGCTGAAATATACGATGGCATAAACCACAAAGCCGGCCATATAAAGCGATGACACCCGCTGCAGCAGCCATTCCGTGAGGCCGGCGTGGGCGCTGCCCGAGGATCGCGCGCGCTTCACAGGCAAACTCCCGTCAGCACGGCCACCAGCGCCGAGGCGGCGAAGGCCAGCCAGGCATTGCGGCGGGCGGCGGGTTTGTCATCGCCGATACCGACATCCAACAACAGGTGGCGTACGCCGGAAAAGAAGTGCTGGGCAAATACCCACACAGTAATAAGTATGGCAAGGCGTCCTTCCAGACTGGCCAGGCGCGCGGCAATGTCCGCGTAGGCCGCGGGGTCGCGCAGCGAGGCATCTAATATATATAGAGCGAATGGCAGAAGCAGCACCAGAAAAGCGCCGGTGGCGCGGTGCAGGATGGACAATATACCGCCCACGGGCAGGCGGATTTTAAAAAGATTGAGATATACCGGGCGTTTTTTATTTTTATCCATTTATAGACATCTACAAAAGTAGTCCTTTTTGTCGCCCTTACCCGCCCTCACACTCCATGGGGAGAGGGGGAATAATGTCACTATAGTGTAATCCCGCCCTCTCCTGCGTCCAACGTTTTTCCTGTTGGGCCGTATTCCGCTATCATGCCATCCCGGATAGTAATGCTGGACGAAATGACCGTGAATGAGACGTGGAAATCTTTTCTCCTGAAGCAAGGCGCCGTGCTGGAAAGCGAGCGCGTACGCCACTTCGGCCATGCCGCACAGGAGCGCCGCGCCGCGGCACAGGGCAATATCCTTGCCGATCTCTCAGACCATGCGCTGATCCGGGCGCACGGCGACGACACGCTGAATTTCCTGAACGGCCAGTTGAGCAACGATATACGCCAGCTCGACGCGGCCCACAGCCAACTCGCCTCCTGGTGCAGCCCCAAGGGGCGCATGCTGGTTATCTTCCGGCTGTTCCGGCGCGGTAACGACACCCTGCTGCAATTCCCCGCGGCATTGATCGAGAACACCCTCAAGCGGCTGCGTATGTTCGTGATGCGCGCCAAAGTGACGCTGGAAAACGTGGAGGCGGAACTGGTCAGCATCGGATTATCCGGCCCGGATGCCAAAAAGATTCTGACGGCGGCGGCGGGCTTTGTGCCCAGCGGGGATAACGGCTGCGAAACCCGCGAAGACGTGACTATTATAAGTCTGCCTGGGCCGCATCCGCGCTATGAAATCATCGCACCGACCGCCGCCGTGGAAAAACTATGGGAAAGCCTCAAGTCCAAGGCGACGCCGGTCGGGCCGGACGTGTGGGCCTGGCTCGATATTATGGCAGGAATCCCCAGCG
>JAUSDQ010000222.1 GCA_030650525.1 Sulfuricaulis sp. | reverse complement strand
TCTTTATGCGGTGGACATGCGCCTGCGGCCGAGTGGCAATAGCGGCCCGCTGGTGACCAGCCTCGCGTCCTTCCGCGATTATCAGCGCCGCCACGCCTGGACCTGGGAGCACCAGGCCCTGGTGCGGGCGCGCCCGGTGGCCGGCAGCCCGGGGCTGGCACGGGACTTTGCCAAAGTCCGCGAGGAAATCCTGTGTCGGCCGCGCGAACCCGCGAAGCTCAAGGCCGAAGTGCGCGCGATGCGGGAAAAGATGGCCGCCGCGCAACCGCAGCATGATGCCGGGCAGACGGACGTCAAGCACGACCCGGGTGGTATCGTCGATATCGAATTTATGGTGCAATACTGGGTCCTGCGGTGGGCGCATGAACATCCCGGGCTGGCCCGCCACACGGACAATATCCATATCCTGGAAGCCCTCAAGGCAGAGGGTCTGCTGGAACCGGAGCGGGCGCGGCGGCTGACGGAGGCTTACCGCCGTTTCCTTTCCGTGGAGCATCGACTGAAGCTGATGGAGCGCGGGTCGCTCGCCGATGCCGCGGAACTCGGTGATTGGCCGGCCAAGGTGCGGCAGATATGGGATGAAGTGTTTGGTTAAGAATTCAACAGGATTAACAAGATTAAAAATTCTTGAAGTAATCCTGTAAATCCTGAGAAATCCTGTTAATCCTGTTTATTGTTTTTTGGAGAACGCGAAGATGTCGATGGCGGATCGTGACGGCTTTATCTGGTACGACGGCAAGCAGGTGCCGTGGCGCGAGGCCACGACCCATGTGCTGACCCATACCCTGCATTACGGTATGGGCGTGTTCGAGGGCGTGCGCGCGTACAAGACTGCCAAGGGCACGGCGATCTTTCGTTTGCAGGCGCACACCGACCGCTTGTTCCGCTCGGCGCATATCCTCGGCATGCCCATGCCGTACGACAAGAAAACGATCAACGAGGCCACGCGCGCCGCGGTGCGCGAGAACAAGCTCGAAAGCGCCTACATCCGCCCGATGTGCTTCTACGGGAGCGAAGGCATGGGTCTGCGCGCCGACAACCTCAAGGTGCACGCGATCGTCGCGGCCTGGAGCTGGGGCGCCTACCTCGGCGAGGACGGCCAGAAGAACGGCATCAAGGTGCGCACCGCCTCGATCAACCGCCATCACGTGAACATCACCATGTGCCGCGCCAAGGCCAATGGCAATTACATGAACTCCATGTTGGCGCTGCGCGAGGCGCAGAGCGCCGGCTGCGACGAGGCCTTGCTGCTCGACACCGAAGGCTATGTCTCCGAGGGCAGCGGCGAGAATATCTTCATCGTGCGCGACGGCGTGATGTATACGCCGGACCTTACCTCCGCGCTCGACGGCATCACCCGCATGACCATTATGCAGCTGGCCGGCGAGCTCGGCATCAAGGTGGTCGAGAAGCGCATCACGCGTGACGAGGTGTACATCGCCGACGAGGCGTTTTTCACCGGCACCGCCGCGGAGGTAACGCCCATCCGCGAGCACGACGGCCGCGCCATCGGCGCCGGCCGGCGCGGGCCGGTCACCGAAAAACTTCAGACCCTTTATTTCGACGTGGTGCACGGCCGCAGCCACCAGCACGCCGAGTGGCTGACGCCGGTGGCGTGAGAGGAGATTGCCGCGATGTCTGCAAACGTTAATCAGGAAAATCTGACCGAACCCAACGCGCAGAACCGCTACGAAGTCACGCGCGCGGATCTGCCGCTGTCCTGCCCGATGCCGGGCATGAGCCTGTGGAATTCCCATCCGCGGGTGTATCTGCCGATCGCAGCGAGTGGCGAGGAACGCTGCCCTTACTGCGGGGCGGTGTACGTGCTGAAAGACTGATGAACCGCCAAGGCGCCAAGGACGACAAGAGAAAACGTTAGGATGACTGTCACGGTACTTGCTCACGGTTCCTTGGCGCTCTTGGCGTCTTGGCGGTGAACAATCATGTAGAGAAACTTCTCATCGTCGGCCCGTCCTGGGTCGGCGACATGGTGCTCGCGCAGAGTCTGTTCAAGATAGTCAAACAGCGTCATCCCGATTCCCGACTCGATGTGCTCGCGCCGCGCTGGACATTGCCGCTGCTCGAACGCATGCCCGAAGTGGACGAGGCGATCGCCATGGATATCGGGCACGGCGAGTTCAAGCTGCGCAAACGTCTGCGCCTCGGACGCGAACTGCGCGCGCGCGCCTACGACCGCGCCATCGTCCTGCCCAATTCGCTCAAGTCGGCGTTTGTCCCTTACGTCGCGCACGTCCGGGTACGTACGGGTTTTGTCGGCGAACTGCGTTATGGCCTGCTCAACGACATCCGCCGGCTCGACAAGAAAAAACTCCCGCGCACCGTAGACCGGTTCGTCGCGCTGGCGCTAGCGGCCGGTGAATCGCTGCCGGAGATTCCCCCGCCGCGCATCCGCGCCGACATGGACAAGGCGCGCACGGCGCTGGCGCGCCAGGGCCGCAGCCTGCCGGCCGTGCCGGTGCTGGGGCTGTGCCCCGGCGCCGAGTTCGGTCCGGCCAAGCGCTGGCCGGCGGAATATTTCGCCGACGTGGCCCAGGCGAAACTCGCCGAAGGCTGGGAGGTGTGGTTGTTCGGTTCGGACAGCGACGCGCCTGTGACCGGCGCGATCCAGTCCATGACCGGGAAGCGCTGCCTCGACCTCGGCGGCAAGACCACGTTGGAGGAAGCGATCGATCTGCTGTCGCTGACCGCCGCCGTGGTGACCAACGACTCCGGCCTCATGCACGTGGCCGCGGCGCTCGACCGCCAGGTGATCGCCCTTTACGGTTCCTCCGACCCGCGGCACACACCGCCCCTGAGCGACAAGGCCAGCGTGCTCACCCTCGGTCTTTCGTGCAGCCCGTGTTTCAAACGCGAGTGCCCGCTCAAGCATCTCAAATGCCTGCGCGACCTCCCGCCCGAGCGGGTGCTCGCCGCGCTCAAGGGGTAAGGCCGGAAAAAATCTGCTATGGTTGGCGCGATGCTCAAGGACGCCGTTGACCTCGCCACCCTGCACCGCGTGCTGGTGGTCAAACTCCGCCACCTGGGCGACGTGCTGCTGACCTCGCCCGTCTTCACCGTCCTCAAGAACCACGTCGCGCACGCTGAGATCGACGCGCTGGTGTATCGCGATACCGAGCCCATGCTTTCCGGGCATCCGGCGATCAGCCGGATTTTTACCGTCGACCGCGATTGGAAAAAGGACGACTGGACCGCGCGCATGGCGAACGAGTGGCGCCTGTTCCGGTCGCTGCGCGCGCGGCATTACGATCTCATTGTGCACCTGACTGAAAATCCGCGTGGCGCGGTACTGTCGGTGCTGCTCGGGCCGCGCTACAGCGTGGCGCGACAGTATCCTGACAAGCGCGGGCGGCTGTGGAGTAACAGTTTTACGCACCTGTATCAGGCCCCGGTCCGGCGGCATACGGTGGAGATGCATCTGGATGCGTTGCGGCGCCTCGGCATCTATCCCGAGGTCGACGAGCGTCAACTGGTTCTTAAAGTCAGTGACGAGGCCGAGACCTCGGTGCGCGCGCTCATGGCGCGGCATGGAATCGAGGCGCAGCGGTTCATTCATATCCATCCGACCTCGCGCTGGCTGTTCAAATGCTGGGAGGTGGACAAATACGTCGCGCTGATTCAAGCCTTGCAGGAATCAGGCGAGCCCGTGGTGCTGACGGCCGCGCCCGCCGAGCATGAACTGCAATTCGCCGCCAGCATCGTCTCGCAGCTCAAGCGCCCGCTGGTGGACCTGTGCGGCAAACTCAACCTCAAGCAACTGGCGGCGCTCACGCGCCAGGCGAAATGTTTCGTCGGCGTGGATTCGGTGCCGATGCACATCGCCAGCGCGATGCAGACGCCGGTGGTCGTCTTGTTCGGTCCCAGCGGCGATCTCGAATGGGGCCCGTGGCAGGTGAAGTCGCGCGTGCTCACCTCGAACCATTCCTGCCGCCCTTGCGGGCAGGACGGCTGTGGCAACGGCAAGATCAGTGAGTGCCTGATCGAGATCCCGGTGCCAGACGTGCTGGGCGCGATCCGGCGGATAACCGCTCCATGACGCGGATAGTAAAGACCGCGCTCAATACGCTGGTGCGTTCCTATCTGCGGCACTGTCCCGTTACCGAAGGCAAGCAGCGGCTGCTGGCGTTAACCAGGAATTACATCATGCCGGATGAGCCGGCGGTCAGCTTCCGGACCAAGCACGGGTTCTCGCTCCAGGCGAACCTGCGTAATCCCGAACATCAGCGCATGTATTTCTACGGCGAACATGACGAACGCTATGAGATAAATAATATCGTCAAAATTCTTCAGGCCGGGGACTGTTGTTGGGACATCGGTGCCAACATCGGGTTTTATACCTGTTTATTCGCCACGCTGGTGGGCGACCAAGGCCGGGTGATCGCCTTTGAGCCGGTCAGCGCCACCAGCGGTTTTCTCGGCAATAATATCGGTCTTAACGGATTCCGCCACGTGACACTGAAGAAACTGGCCTTGGGCGATGCGCCCGGGCGCCAGCAGATTTTTCTCGATCTGCCGGACAAGGCGGAAGGCACGGTGTCGCTCAAGACCGCCGCGGGGGCGCATAGCGAAACGATCGACGTCGAGACGATCGACAATCTCGCGGCCAGCCTGCCGGTGCCGGATTTCATCAAGATCGATGTCGAGGGTTATCAGATGAAAGTGTTCGCGGGCGGGGAGAAATTTTTCTCGCGCCATAGCCCCATGATCATGGCCGAGTTGCGCGACCGCGACCGGACGCTGATGAATGACGCGCAGGTTTTCCTGCGCGCGCACGGTTACCTGATCTACGAATTCAGGAAGCACGCCCTGAAGCGCTGCGAGAATATTCTCGATTCCCGGGGCAGAAATTTTTTCATGGTAAAGGAGAATTCGCCCTATTTTTCCCGTGTCCGGCCGCAGGTGGAATAACCGCGTGGCAGTGCGGGCGCTTTTCACGATCAGTCGATTCCAGTCGCCATGGTAAAGCCGATCTCCATTGCCCTCATCCGCAGCCGCTACGCCCAGGACGGCGGCGCCGAGCGTTTCGTGGCGCGCGCGCTCGACGCCCTCAAATCCCGGCACCTGCGCTTGACGCTGATCACGCGCCAATGGCGTGGCGGCGAGGGATTCGAAGTCATTACCTGCAATCCGTTTTATCTCGGCCGGGTATGGCGCGACCGGTCATTCGCGCGCGCGGCGTGCCGGATCGTGGATGGCGGATCGTTCGATCTGGTGCAATCGCACGAACGCATTGCCTGTTGCGATATCTATCGCGCCGGCGACGGCGTGCATCGCGAATGGCTCAAGCAGCGCGCGCGGGCGCAGGGACGGCTCGCCCGGCTCGCGACCGGGCTCAACCCGTATCATTACTATGTGCAAGCGGCGGAAAAACGGCTGTTCGAAAGCCCGCGCCTCAAGGCCGTCATCTGCAACTCGCGCATGGTGCGCGAGGAAATCCGGCGCTACTTCAATGTGCCGGAGCATAAGCTGCATGTGATCTACAGCGGTGTCGACACCCAGGCCTACCATCCCGACCTCAAACGCCAGCGCGCGGATATCCGCGCGCGCCATGGCATCCCCGCCGATGCCATGTTGTTTCTGTTCGTCGGTTCCGGTTTTGAGCGCAAGGGCATGGCCGCACTCCTGCAGGCAATGGCCGCGCTGCCGGCTAACACCTATCTGCTCGTGCTGGGCCGGGACCGGAAGATCGGCCGGTTTCAGGCCCGCGCCGCGAGCCTGGGTTTGGAGCAGCGCGTGTTTTTTCTCGGGGCCAAAGCCGACGTGCCGCCGTATTATGGTGCCGCCGATGCGCTGGTGTTGCCGACGCTCTACGATCCCTTCCCGAACGTGGCGCTCGAGGCGATGGCCAGCGGATTGCCCGTCATTACCAGCCTCAAATCGGGCGCGGCGGAATTGATCGTCAATGGCAGCAACGGTTATGTCTGCGATGCGCTGGATGTGCCGGCGCTCACGACACAGCTGCGGGCGGTGACGCCCGCGAGCGCGCAGACCATGGGCACGTCGGCGCGGTTGCTGGCCAAGTCTTTTACTTTGGATAACATGAGCCGAGACATGTTAGAACTGTATTCCAGCCTTTTGGAGAAAAGCGACGACTCATCTCAATGAAATACGAGAGCGCCGGTGAGCACCGAATCTATAAAATATGAGAGACGACATGAAATTATCCGTGGTTATTCCATGTTATAACGAAAAGCGCACAATCAAAAAGCTGGTTGAACAGGTGCGTCAGTCCGGAGTGGCGGAACAGGAGATCATTGTTGTCGATGATGGGTCCGATGACGGGACGCGAGAACTGCTGCGCACCGAGATCCAGCCGCTTGTGGACAAGATAATTTATCATGAAGTGAACCTGGGCAAGGGCGCCGCGCTCAGAACGGGCTTCAATGAGATTACGGGCGATATAGTGGTCGTGCAAGACGCCGATCTTGAATACGATCCACGGGAATACAGCCGTCTCATGGAGCCGATCCTCCATCGCGGCGCCGATGCGGTATACGGTTCTCGATTCACAGGCGGAAATCCGCATCGCGTCGTGTATTTTTGGCACATGGTGGGAAACAAGTTTTTGACCCTGCTCTCGAATATGTTTACCGACATCAATCTGACGGATATGGAAACCTGTTACAAAATGATTAAAAAAGAAACGATCCGGAAAATTAAGATTGAGGAAAACCGGTTCGGATTCGAACCGGAGATTACCGCCAAGCTGGCAAGACTCGATTGCGTGATTTATGAGGTCGGTATCTCATATAGCGGACGGACTTACGCGGAAGGCAAGAAGATTTCCTGGAAGGATGGAATCAGGGCAATTTATGCCATCTTGAAATATAACATCTGGAAACGATAACAATTTAATTTACCGAATGTCCCGGTCTATCGGTAAGCAAAAAGTGCACCGCCAATATCCGCTGCTTCTGAAAATAATGCGGTATGCGTTCGCCGGTGGAATTGCCGCCGTCACCGATTGGTTAATATTTGGATTCGGCATTTTTTACCTGCAACTCCATTATTTTCCGTCCGCGTGCCTGGCGTTTATTGTGGCGACAGCGGTCAATTATGTGCTCTCGGTTCGTTATGTATTCCGGTCGGGGCGACATCCCCGTCGCCGGGAAATATTAATGGTCTACATGGTCAGCATTGTTGGGCTGGTTCTGAACTTGGGCATACTGACAATGTTGATCGAATTGGCTTCGATGAATGCCATGATCGCAAAAATCCTGGCAACGGGAGTTGTGTTTTCCTGGAATTTCACGGCGCGTCATTTGTGGGTGTTCAACCGCTAGCCTGGCATCGACACGGCGTGGGCCGGGGGAAATAACGGTTTTAACCTGCGCGCCCAACCTCGCATTTATACATCGGCCACAACCCAAGATAATCAGGACAACCCGGTGGCGGCGGGTTCAGCGGGGCAATGGCCGGCCATTTCGCCGTCAGGTCGGATGGCTTGGTTACCAGAACGAGGTTGAGGGCATTTAACAGGAATGAAGCGAAGATCAATACCTTGATTGTTAGAAGATATATCTTGCGGGCGCCCGCGCTCATCCCGGCCACTAACAAAACGGTCAGCAGGACGCAGGCGCTGGCCAAGAAGCCGTAGGCAAAACGGATGTCCGGAGATGTCAGAAACCAGAACAAAATGCATAAAAAAGAATAAAACAACAAATTAAGAACCGTCGCCGTGCCGCTGAATAGTTTATGACTTCCCACGGCGGCATATTCTTCAGCCGAGGCGTGCGGCGGCTGTTTCCGCCGAGTGCTCGCCCACCTTTGTAACAGATAACCGGCCACAAGAAAGACCGCGGCCAAGGTAACGAACTCAGTCATCCCACGGACAAAATGGTGTGCGGTAAAGCGTTGCCACCATCCCGGCAGCCACTCCCAATTTCCGAGACCATGGTTGACCCCCATTGTTCCGTATAGTCCATAGGCCCGAATGGCGTCATGCTGTTTAACCGCCTTTTCCAGCGGCACCGTCCAGGGCAGCTCCTGTATGCACGTCGAATGTTGGGGGTACAGCAGGCAGCCGGACAGAAAAACACCACGGACCAGCCAGACGATCAGGAAGAGGCCGACCAGCCACATCGTACGCTTGATAAATTTAGACGGTATGAATCGGTTAAGATACATACGGCCTAAGTAGAAACACGGCAACGCCAGTAACGGAAGCTGTGACAATTTTATGGCCACCGCGAATACACCGGACACGATCATCAGGCTCAGTCCCAGATCGTATTCATCCGTGCCTAGCTTCTCCTCGCTCAGCTTCAGGGCCAGATAAAAAATATAAATGGTCAGCGCCGCGGCGGGAATATCCGTGTTCGGAGACCCGATGATTTTGATAAAACTGATTCCACCCGTTAAGCAAAACCCCAGGCCGAGAAAACTATACAGTATCGAAGCTTTGTGCCCGTGGTTGTTTCCCCAAGCTTGCCGATAAACCTGAAACAATCCCGTGAATACTAATGTCAGGATCAGGGCATCCACCGCGAACACGGAAGTCAGGGATAACGCTGGCAACCAGAACATCGAGGCCAACACGAACCAGCTGCTGTTGAATCCCAGTTGATCGAAAAGATTGGATACGCCGATCGGGGTGTTGCTGGTATGGAGCCAGACGATGGTTGGCAGGTGATAGAATTCGGTATCGGCGTGGTACTCGCGGATGTAAGCCAAAAACGCAAAGAGTATCGAAAAAAGAAAAAACGATGCCAATGTCAGTTTGGCATTTTTCTGAATAGGGAGCAGGTGACGATAGCGGAATGCGAGGCCGATCCCGGTCACCAGGCATAGGCTTGTGACCCAGGTTGAAATGGGAATAAAAAAATGGGCGATCGTCCCGATCGCCGTAAGCAGAAACAGGCCGGCGATTCCCAACTCCGCCAGGTTCGTTACGCGCGGTTTGTCGCTGGCGCCGAGCAGACGAAATAGCAGTGCCCCCCATCCGCTGACGGAGACGGCAGAAACCAATACGCTCACGAGAATGGCAATCATTAATGTGCGTGGCAAAGCGGGTCTCGTTTCCGCGGGAAAATTATTTTAGAATCGAGTGACTCGAAGCCGCCCCATCATAACTTGCCGCTCGGGACGCGACCACCCTGAATTTTATGGCAGCCGATATGTTAGGCTATCGCACACAGCCGACAGCGCAGAGCTGTCCCGGCATAACTCAAACCTGTTCAGCCAGAACGTATAATTGAAAAAAGGACCGTTCAACATACTTCATACCGAGGCCGCGCTCGGTTTCGGCGGGCAGGAGCGGCGCATCTTGCGCGAGATCGAGGGCCTCGACCCCGCGCGCTTTCGCGGGTTGTTGTTGTGTCAGCCGGGTTCCAGGCTCGGGCGTGTCACCGAAGAGCGCGGCATTCCAACCTTATGGATCAAGATGCGTTCGGGCTACGACCCATTCGCGTTTTTCAAAATTTTTAAACTGCTTAAGCGCGAACGCGTGGACATCGTTCATGCGCACAGTTCCCGCGATGCCTGGCTGGCGGGCGCCGCGGGCAAGCTGCGCGGCATCCCGGTGTTCCGCACGCGTCATCTGCTCACGCCGATCGGCGGGCCGTTTGTGTATTCGCGCCTGACCGATTACGTGCTCACGGTCAGCGAGGATGTGCGGCGCTATCTCATCAGCACCGGCGTGCCCGCGGAGAAAATTATTTCGGTGCCGACGGGGATCAATCTGAAGCGCTTCGATCCCGCGCGTACGGACCTCGTGGACATGCGCGCGCGCTTCGGCCTCGCGCGCGAGGCGTTTGTTATCGGCGTCATCGCCGTGCTGCGCTCGCGCAAGGGGCACCGCTTTCTCATCCAGGCGGTCAAGCAACTGCTGCCGGAATTCCCGCAGCTCAAATTAGTGATCGTGGGCGACGGCCCGCAGGGACAAAATATCCGCAACCTGATCGAGGAACTCGGGCTGGAACAACAGGTGCTCATGGTGGGGCAGCAGGACGACATCCCGAGCATCCTGAAGGCGCTCGATGCCTTTGTGCTGCCGGCGCAGGAAGAGGCGCTGGGTACGGCGCTGGTCGAGGCCACGGCCATGGGCGTCCCGGTCATTTCCACGCGCATTGGCGGCATCCCCGAAGTCCTCGGGGATGCCGGTCTGCTGTTTACCGTGGATGACGTACCGGCGCTCGTGAACCATCTGCGCACGCTCATGCGCTCGCCAGAACTGGCGGCGCGCCTGCGCCAGGACGGCATGACCCGGGCGCGCACGCTTTATGACGAAAATCTCATGGTCCGGCGCACCGAAGATCTGTACCTCAAGGCGCTGGGGACCACCGGGTGAACGGAAAGATCTGCCTGTATAATGCGTGACCACCGACGGCAAACAAGGCATAAACTGAATTTGACTCCCATGGCAGGCAAGAACGACCTGCGCGGCCGGCTCGATGAACAGGTCTGGCAGCGGCTGATTCTCGATACCTCGCTGACACCACTGAGTTCCCATGGCCCGCATCGCGTTCATTGACGTCACCGTGACCGGGTCCTACGGCGGTGTGTATACCGCCGTGTGGTGCCTGGCCGATGCACTCGCGCGCGCGGGTCATGAAATCGCGGTCTTCGGCGGCGTGGGAGATATGCGGCCGGCGAACCTGCATCCGAATATAACGGTCCATACCTTTCCGTTCCTGCCGCGTGAGCGGGTGGTCGACATTGGCCGACGTTTTCAGCGCCTGGTCGAGCGCGCCAGTCACGCGCGGCATGCGCGCCACAGCTTCGCCGCCGGCAACTACGACTGGGCGGTCCTCACTAAACCGTTCGATTTCTACTGGCCGTGGATTCTGCCCCAGGGCTGTAAGACACGCTTCTGCTTCATGAGCGGCGGAACCGATTTTTTTGCCGCTGACCGTTTTTTTTCCCGGCGTGTGGATGCCTGGGTGGCGGCCAGCCAGTTCAATGCCTGGCAGATCCACTCGCGCTACAAACGCTGGCCCCAGGTGATCTACAACGGCGTCGAGACCGAACGCTTCGCGCCCGGTGCGCTGGATGACACGCTGCGCGCGCGTCTCGGGATTGCGCCGGCTACCGTGTTGTTCGCCTATGCCGGCCGGCTCGTGGGCTGGAAGGGCGTGGGCGTGGCGCTGCGGGCCTTGGCCGAGCCCGCCATGCGCGACGTGAACGCCAAGCTGCTCGTTATCGGTGACGGGCCGCAGCTGCCGGAACTCAGAGAGCTGGCCCAGACATCCGGCATCGCCGGACGTGTGATCTTCCACGGCCGCGTGCCGCACGCGGAGTTGCCGGCGCTGTACGCGGCGGCCGACGCCGGCGTGTTCCCGAGCATCTGCGACGAGGCCTTCGGCATCACCATCGCCGAGGCCATGAGCTGCGGCAAGCCGGTGATTGCGAGCCACATCGGCGGCATTCCCGAGGTCGTGGGCAACGAAGCAAGCTGCGGCCTGCTGGTGCCGCCGAACGATGCCGTCGCGCTCGCGCACGCCATGCGCGCGCTGACCGACGATCCGGCGCGGCGTGACCGCATGGGCCAGGCCGGGCGCGCGCGCATCGAGCGTCTGTATACCTGGGACATGTCGGCGCAGCGGCTGCTCAGCGCGCTGGGGCTTGCCGGCATCTGAAATTGACCGGCTCATGTTGTACACCAGCCCGCGGTGACGGGGTAAATCTCATGCTTGGCGCACTGGAATTCGGAATGGCGGCCACAGGGCGCGCGTGCGGGAAGCCGCGGCCGGCCACGGGGATTGGCGCATGACCCATTCCGTGCCGGTGCTCATGTATCACCATGTCGGCCCGCACCCGGGCACGGTGACGGTCAGCCCGGAAACCTTCGAGGCCCAGATGGCCCACCTCGCCCGCGCCGGGTATCAGGCGCTGTCGGCGGATGCGTTTCTGGAATTCCTCGAAGGCCGGCGCCCGCTCTCCGGCCGCGATGTGCTGATCACCTTCGACGACGGTTATCTCGATAACTATGTTTATGCGTATCCGGTGTTGAAACGTTATGGACTCAAGGCCACGATCTTCGCGATTACCGGCCGCGTCGGTGACGGTCCCGCGCGCGCCCACGCCGGCGATGGTGCGCCGCTGCCGCCAACCCCGGACCACCGTGCCTGCAAGGCGGCGCTCGCCGAAAATCGGATGGATGATGTGATGCTGCGCTGGTCGGAGATCGAGGCCATGGAGGCCAGTGGAACGGTCGAGGTGCATTCGCACACGCACAGTCATCAACGCTGGGACCGGATGTATGCCGATGCCGCGCAGCGTGCGCGCGCAGTAACCGCGGATCTGGCCAGCTCGCGCGAGATTTTGGCAAGGCGCCTGGGCAAGGACTCGCGGCATCTCTGCTGGCCCTGGGGCTACTTCGAACCGGCGTATCAGGAGGCGGCCACCCGGCTTGGGTTCCGCGCGCAATACACGGTGGAACGCGGTGTCAACGTGGCGGGCGGCGACCCGCGGCGCATCGCGCGGCTCGTGATCAAGGATCGTGCGGGCCGGTGGTTTGCGACGCGCCTGTGGATCTATCAGAATGTCTTTCTCGGTCGGCTCTATGGCCGGATGCGGGGCCGTTGATTATGTCTTCCCTGTTCAATGCACACGTCCTGTTGCCGCTCATCAAGCGCGCGCGGCGGCACGGCGGTCGTCCGCTGCCGCTGGCGCAGCTGGTGCCGGCCGACATCCAGCGCATTCTCGTTATATCGTCGACGGCCATTGGCGATACGCTGCTTTCAACTCCGGCGATCCATGCCCTGCGCCGGCGCTTCCCGCAGGCGCATCTCATTGGATTGCTGCATCGCCGGGTGGTGCCGCTGTTTCGGCGGTACGACGAGCTCAATGAGATCATTCCGTTGCGCCGCAGCCTGGTGCTAACCGCCTGGCACTTGCGCCGTGCGCGTCCGGAGGTGGCGGTGATTCTGCACGGCAACGAACCGGAAGCGACCATGCTCGCGTATCTTTCAGGCGCGCGCTACATCGTCATGCACCCCCAGCGGCATTTGTTACCGGAGCTGCTTTCTCCGTTTGCCGGCGCGGAGGCCTACGATCCGCTGACCGAGCACTCGATAATAGCGCGCCTGCGTCTGGCCGGTTTGCTGGGCGCGGACACGGGTGAGACGACGTTGCGCCTGCCGGTCCCGCCGGAAACGGAGCAAAGGGCGGCTGAGCTTTTGCGCAGGCACGGCGTCGGTGCGGGCGATGTGTGCATCGGCTTTCAGGTGGGCGCGGCGACACGCTACAAGATGTGGCCGGCCACGTCGTTCATGCTGCTGGCGCACCGCTTGTTGCGCGCCAACCCCCAGCTCAAAATCCTGCTGCTGGGCTCAGCGCGGGAAGCGTCGTTGTGTGCCGAGATTAAATCCGGTGTGCGTGACCACGCCAACGCCATCATCAACCTGGCCGGGGACATCGATCTGCCGGTGCTGCCGGCGTTGGTGAAAGGTCTTTCATTACTGGTGACAAACGATACCGGGGCCATGCATGTGGCCATTGCCGTGAACACCCCGACGGTTTCGCTGTTTGCGCCCACCGATCCCGCGGGTGTCGGGCCAATCCAGGACACCGAGCGGCACCGCGTCATCAAGCAACCGCCGACCTGCACGCCCTGCGTGACCAAGCGCTGCCGCACGCCGTTTTGCATGGACCAGATTACCGTCGAGGAGGTATGGCAGGCAGTGCTTTCCCACCCTGTATTCCGTGGAATGAATGGAAATACTGTATCTCTTTCCTGAACCGCTGCCGCTGCCGCGGGCGCGCGGCGTGCAGGTCATGAACACCGTGGCGGCGTTGGTGCGGCAGGGCGTCAGGGTCGTGCTGGCGTATGTGCCGACACCGGATAATGAGAACCCGTTTACCGCCTATGGCCTGCCGGCGCCGTCAGCGGCCGAGCTGGTTCCGCTGGCGCGCGGATTGCCGTGGCCCTTCGGCTGGTTGCCGGTGCGCTCGAATCGTTTATTCTTTCTGCGCCTGCGGTGGTGGCTGCGACGCCGATCCAGCCGGGGCAACACGCCACAGCTGATCATGGTACGTCATCTCAAGCTCGCGTATGCGCTGCTGCAAACGTTTCCCGACATTCCCCTGCTGTACGAGGCGCATGAGGTATTCGCCGAGGTGGCGCCGCCGGACAAGCGCGCGTCGCTCGCCCGCATCGAGGAGGCGGTGCTGCGCCGTGCCGCCGCACTGGTCGCCGTCACCCATGGCCTGGCCGCTGATTTGAAAAAACGTTATCGCCTCGATCGGGAGATTCAGGTGTTGGCGGATGCGGTGTCCTGGCCGGCGCAGGTTCCGGAAAAACCCTGGCGCGATGCCGGACGGCACATCGTCTACGCCGGCAGTTTTTTTCCATGGAAGGGCGTGCAAGACCTGGTGGCGGCGGCGGCCGGGTTGCCGGGCTGCCGCCTCACGCTTATCGGCGGATCGCCGGAACGCCTTCGCGAATATCAGCGGCAGGTTCCGGCCCACGGCGCCGAGGTGGTGTTTGCCGGCCATCTCCCCCACACCGAAACGCTCAAGGCCTTGAGCGTGGCTTGCATCGCCGTGCTGCCTAATCGCGCCGAGCCCAACAGCCTATGGAGTTCGCCGCTCAAACTCTTTGAATACATGGCCGCGGGCTGCGCCGTGGTGGCCGCCGATTTGCCGTCCGTGCGTGAAGTGCTGGCCGCGGACGAGGCCGTGTGGGCGGCGCCAGGCGATCCGCTGGCGCTCGCGAACGGTATTCGCCAGCTGGTGAATCATCCCGAGCAGGCACGGCGGATGGGTGAGTGTTTGCGTCAGCGTGCTAAGCACTATACCTGGGAGGCGCGCGCCGAAAAGCTGGTGGCGATCATGCGGGCGCTGGTCTGATCGACGATGTTGCTCCCAAGTCGATATGAGTAGGCGGAGCTGATATATTCCCGCTTTCCGAGTTTTACCGCCGCACCTCCACCGGAGCCAAATGCCAGGCTTGAAAAAATTTCTTAACGGACTGTTGAAAAATCGGGAAGGGGGTATGCTTTATCCTAAAAATAAAAAATCACAAGCCTCCCGCAACGTGGCTTATATAGAGTTGTCGAACGTCTGTAACGCCAAGTGCATCTTTTGTCCCTACCCGCAAATCGCCGAAAGCGACAAAAACCTGCAAAACATGAGCGCCGAGATCTTTGCGGCCAGCCTCAAAAAGGCCATGGAGCTGGGCTACTCCAGGTTGGGCTTTACTCCCACGACCGGAGAACTGTTCGCCAACAAACGCTGGGCGGAGCATATCGCCGCCGCGCTGCAACAGGAAAAAATAAAATCGCTCTATTACTACTCGAACGCGATCCTGCTCACGGACGAGAATATCGAAAAAATCCTGGCCCTGCCGAATCAGCAAAAGATCGAAAAATTCTGCTTTTCCGTCGGCGGCAGCGACGCCGCGACCTACAAAAAAATGTTTGCCGTGGACAAATTCGAGGTTGTCAAACGCAATATCAATGCACTTTGTGAAAAACTCAAAAAAGCCGGAAGCCATCTCAAAATAAACTGCGAACTGCGTCTGCCCAGGCACGATATGACAACCCAAAGAACGGCCGAGAAAACCTTCAACCAAGCCGGTTACGTGAATTTTTACGCCAACATCGTCAGGATTTTCGATCCCATAGGCGGGCTCATCACCGAGAACGATCTGGATTATCTGCCGATCATCACGGACAAAGTCGATCCCTGTTACCGGCTGAACGATATACGTTTCGACGCGAACGGCAACGTCTGGATGTGCGGGTGTGTGGTAAGTGAAAGACCCGGCGAGTCCTCGCTGTTAATGGGATCGCTGACGGATACCAATGAGCATATACAGCAAAAACGGCAGGCCGTCTTTGCCCATTGGCGCGCGGGA
Organism: Sulfuricaulis sp.; assembly: GCA_030650525.1. Classification (GTDB taxonomy): domain Bacteria; phylum Pseudomonadota; class Gammaproteobacteria; order Acidiferrobacterales; family Sulfurifustaceae; genus Sulfuricaulis. The sequence continues at coordinate 4,177 of JAUSDQ010000222.1, read as the reverse complement.
GAAATTCCGTCCGCGTGTCAGCCGTGCCGATTATATAAGGCAGCAAAGTAGGCATGGCCTAACGGGATGTCCGCTCCCTGCTCAACCAGCATCGATGTGCTGCCCAGCCACCCCCATAGTCATAGTCTGTGGAGTTCATCGCCCCCAGATCATCTTTACCGTGGTAGGTGGCAATATGTCTCCGGTGTTCTGCCAGCAGGCCAGCCGTGGCATGAAGCTGTGGCGGCGGATCTATTACCGTCCTTCTTCGCGCAAGCCGAAGCGGACATTCCGCAAACCGCATGCCGATGTATTAAGACAGGTCAGGGATATGGGGTTGTATGCCCGATATCTTTCCGGTTCTCCGCGCGTACGACAAGATGCTTATGGGTACCCTGAATAGGATCGCCTTGGTGTTTGTCGGCGCGCTGTTTTTCGTGTGGCCTATTCCCCATACGGGATCGCTGCGCGACCTGCTGCTGGTGGTCAGTTTCGTCCTGTTTGGCTACCTCGCCTGGCGTCAGAAGTTATCCCGAGGAGCTCTGCGCGAGCTTTTTCTTCCGGCTATGGTGTTGCTGGCATTCACGGTGTGGGCCTATGTTGTGGCAATTTTTGTTTCACCGGAGACCGCTTGGTCGCTGGATGAAATCCACAGCCAATGGATGCGGGCTCTGGTGGCGCTGGCGACCGGAATTCTGGTGGCGCTGGCGATGAACCGAAACCCGATTCTTATACCATGGGCGCTGGTTGTCGTGTTCGTGGCGCTCATGGTGCATATCGTGTACGTGGATCTGGAGGCGGTGAAATACTGGCTGGAGCGGCCAGGGGGGAAGTTCCGGTTCGGTGGCTTGACGAGCGGACCGGACAAGATCAACTATTTATCGAATATGCTTTTCTGCTTTCTCCTGGCCGAGTTGTATTACCGCGCGACCTGCCAGAAACGCATGCTGCTCTTCCCGAGCTCGGTGCTTGCTGTGATATTTCTCCTGGCGGTCGTGTCGGAATTCGGTGAGCTGACGCGCAACGGGATTGTCACGCTGGCGCTGGTGTTGCTGGTGCTGGGATCGCTTTATCTGTTCGGACGGAGCAGCGGGGTGAAAATTTCCAAGGCCTTTGTCGGCGTCATCACCATGTTTCTGGTTGTACTTGTCGGCGCGGGACTGGTCGCGTCGGCCAAGCTATCCTCGACGCCGAGAAATTTGATGGACACGGTGACGCTTGCCTGGGATACCGAGCGCAACATGTTCTGGCAGGATACTGGAAAATACGATGTGCCCAGACTGCCGAACGGCGAGTTCGTCGATGTTTCCACTTACCTGCGGGTGGCGTGGTTCAAGGAAGGGCTGAAGCTTGTGCACGAGCATCCGCTCGGCATCGGCTACGGACGCAGTGCGTTTGGACATGCCATCGAGGCTAAATACGGCAGAAACATTGGACACAGTCACAGCGGGTTGCTGGATATTGCCATCGGAATCGGGATTCCCGGGGCGGTGTTATGGATAGTGTTTTTTGCGACCCTGATGTCTCTGGCCTGGCGTCGATTGCGTGCGGCGCCGAATTACGCCGCGGTGCTGTTGCTGCTGGTGCTGGTGGACTATGGTGTACGCGGGTTGCTCGACAGTGTCCTGCGCGACCACATGCTGCAACAATTCATGTTTCTGGCGGGGCTATTGGCCGTTATGACGGTGACCGCGACCGATACCGTTGACCCGGATAAACCGGCATAGAATCATGGATAATCGCCCCATCCCCGAGACCGCCAGTTTCCTTATTATCCGCCGCGATAATATCGGCGATCTCGTTTGCACCACGCCGATGATCCGCGCGCTGCGGCAACGTTTTCCGCAAGCGCGCATCGGCGTGCTCGTGACCAGTTACAACCGGCAGGTGGTGGAGAACAATCCCGATATCGACGTGGTGTACGCCTACATGAAGGCCAAGCACCGCGACCCGGGGCAGGGTGTGTTGGGTGTGTATTGGCGCCGTCTGCGCCTCATGTTCGAACTGCGCCGGACGCATTTCGATTACGCGATCATCGGCGGGGCGACCTTCCTGCGCCGCGCGTTGCGGCTCGCCCGGATGATCCGCCCGCGGCATATCGTCGGCTTCACCGAGCCCGGCAAGCGCGGCGTGCGGCACATCGACGTGGGCGTGCCGTACACGCTGCCGCACCCGATGCACGAGGTAGAAGATATTTTCCGCCTGCTCGGGCCGCTGGGCATCCAGGGCCCGCCGCCGCCCATGCGGGTTTATCCGCCGCCGGCGTCCTTGGCGCAGGTCGATGCCGCCTTCCGGGAAAAGCACTTGCCGATGGAACAGGTGGTGGGCGTGCATATCAGCTCGCGCAAGCTGCGCAACCGCTGGCCGGCGGAAAAATTCATCGAGCTGATCCGGCGTCTGAGCCAGACTCGGCACGCCAGCTTCATGCTGTTATGGTCGCCCGGGTCAGCCGCGAATCCGCGCCATCCCGGCGATGATGAAAAGGCCCGGCAGATCATGAACGCTTGTGATGGAATTCCGATCCTGGCCTATCCCACGGATCGGTTGGATCAGCTGATGGCCGGGTTGGCCCGCTGCCATGCCGTGATCTGCGGCGATGGCGGGGCGATGCATATCGCCGCCGCGCTGCACAAACCGATTCTGTGTTTGTTCGGCTCTTCCGACAAAACCCGCTGGTATCCCTGGGGCACGGAACATATCCTGCTGCAGCCGGCCAGCCGTAACGCCGCCGACATCGAAGTCGATGAGGCGGTCAGCGCCTTCGAGCGGCTGCCCGCTGGCGCGCGCAGCTAAAGGCATGCCACCGCTCGCGTTTCAAGTCAATCGCCTGGTCATTGTCCGGCTCTCGGCGCTGGGCGATGTGACCCTGTTGCTGCCGGTGATCGAGACCCTGAAGCGCGCGGCACCGCAGGCCGAGATTACCTGGATCACGGGGACGGCCGCCGGCGCATTGCTGGAGGGGATCCCGGGGGTTGAGCTCATTGTTTTCGACAAACGTCAGGGTATGTCAGCTTACTTCAAGTTGCGCCGGCGGCTCGCGGGCCGACAGTTCGATGTGCTGCTGGCGATGCAGGCGAGTTGGCGCGCGAATTTTATTTATCCGCTGATTTCCGCGCCGCTCAAAATCGGATTCGATCGCGTGCGCGCCCGCGACGGTCAATGGCTGTTTACCAACCGCGCCATTCCGTTCGCGCGCCAGCACCTGCTCGACAGTTTCTTCGCCTTTATCGAATGCCTCGGCATCACCGAGCGCGTGCTGCAATGGAATCTGCCGCTGACCGCGGCTGACCAGGCGTGGGCCGCGGCGCGCGTGCCGCGCGACCGCGGTCCTTGGCTTGCGGTCAACCCGGGCGCGAGCAAGCCGGAACGCGAATGGCCGGTGGAGCGCATGATCGAAGTCATCCGCGCCGCGCAGCAGCGCTGGGATGCGCAGGTCGTGCTCACCGGCGGTCCCGGCGGACGCGAAGGCGCCGTGGGCAAACAAATCACCGCGGCGATTACCACCAACGTCACCAACTTGATCGGCCAGACCTCGCTCAAGCAACTGGCGGCGGTGTTGGCGCGCGCGGATTGCCTGCTCGCCCCGGACACCGGCCCGGTGCATCTGGCCGGCGCCGTCGGCACCCCGGTCGTCGGGCTGTATGCCGTGGCGCCGCCGCAACTGTCCGGTCCGTATCTTTCTCCGGAGCTGACCGTCAACCGCTTCCCCGAAGCGGTGCGCACGATGCTTGGCCGCGACCCGCAAACGGTCAAATGGACCACGCGCGTGCATCGCGGCGCGCCGATGCGCCTCATCGCCGTCGACGATGTCCTGGCCAAGCTCGCTCAAGTATTTGAAAAAGCCGCGCCCAGGATATCCGCGTGAAACCAACGCCGCTCAGTCCGCTGCGCAAAAGCCTGCTCTATTTTGCCCTGGCGCTGGCGCTGTTCAGCGTCTTCCGCGTCGCGTTTTACATTACCTATCGGGACTATTTCAGCCAGTTACCCGCGGGCCAGATGCTGTGGGCGTTCGTGCACGGGGTGCGTTTCGACGCCGCCATCATTGCGATCTTTTTTATCATTCCGATCCTGTTGCTGAATTTTCCGCTGCGCATCGCCGCCAGCCGCTTGTGGCAGCCGCCGCTCGCCTGGATTCTCTGGGCCATGACGCTGGCGATGGGCGTGGTGCTGGCCGTCGATCTGGTCTACTTCGGCTACG
>JAUSDQ010000024.1 GCA_030650525.1 Sulfuricaulis sp. | reverse complement strand
CCCCGGCATGGTTGGAAAGAAAACCCTTGGGCGTGATTTCATCGCGGTGCGCGGTGCCCTTCTGCACGACCGATTCGAAGCCGGCACCGATCTCGACCCCCTTCACCGCGTTGATGCCCATCATGGCATACGCGATATCGGCGTCGAGCCGGCCGAAGACGGGCTCACCGAGGCCCACCGGCACGCGCTGCGCGACGACATTGATGCGCGCGCCGATGGAATCGCCTTCCTTGCGCAAGGCGTCCATGTAGGCCTCGAGTTCCGGGACCTTCGCGGCATCGGGACAAAAAAAGGAATTGCGCTCGACCTCGCTCCAGTCTTTGAGCTCAAGCTTGATCGGCCCCAATTGCGCGAGATAGCCGCGAATCGTCACGTTGTAACGTTCGTGCAGATATTTTTTGGCGATCGCGCCGGCCGCGACGCGCATCGCGGTCTCGCGCGCGGACGAGCGTCCGCCGCCGCGGTAATCGCGGAAACCGTATTTTTGCTGATAGGTGTAATCGGCGTGGCCGGGACGGAACCGATCGAGGATTTTGGAATAATCCTGCGGGCGTTGATCGGTATTCTGGATCAGCAAACCGATCGGTGTCCCCGTGGTTTTGCCCTCAAACACGCCCGAAAGTATCGTGACTTCATCCGACTCACGGCGCTGCGTGGTATGCCGCGACTGGCCGGGCTTGCGCCGGTCAAGATCAGGCTGAAGGTCGGCGCTCGAGAGCGCCATGCCCGGGGGGCAACCGTCCACGATGGCAACATAGGACAGTCCGTGGGACTCGCCCGCGGTAGTAACGGTAAAAAGTTTACCTATGGTGTTTCCGGACATGGCGGAATGTTACCGGCAAACCGCTTAACGAACAAATCCTCAGACCTGGAATCCGGTCTTGTACGCCTGGTTCAAGGCGGTCAGCAAGTCATAGAACGGAATCCGCTCCTTCCATTTGGCCGCCACAAACATCAAAGGCAAATCCTTGCCCTGGCCGATGGCGTGCTGGCCTTGCATCACATTCGCATGGAGCTGCTTGAGTTCCTTGGACAGATGCTCGTAGACCGGCATTATGTCGGAAAACTCGTGATCTTCCGGATCGCCCTCATCCTGGGCGCACATAATGATGTCCTCGAGCTCGAAGATCGCCTGATCGACATGATCCAGAAATTCATCCTGGGTACGCGGTATTGTCATGACCAGTCTGCTCTTGAACGTAGATGATGATTAAGGTCGTCTGGACTCCGCCAGAATCCAGGCGATCCCGACGCCGGCCATGAACGAGTCTTTCCTTTTTACCAGCGGGCTGTCGGTAAAGACCGCGCCCGAGAGATTATCATAGCGGGCGAACGCCCCGACCCAGAATTTCGGGAAGCGCCGGCTGGCCGCCAGAGTCAGGCGGGCGCCGCTGTAACCGGCGCGGGCATTATAGGCAGGACGTGTCGCGGTGGCGAAGGCAGGCTGAACTTCATAATAGTAATCGTGGTAGTCCTGTGAGGCATATAACGGGCCGGCAGCCGTGCCGATGTCCCAGCCGCCAATGCGCGACGCGTCAAAATTAAGGCTGGGTGCGAAAACCCAGCCGATTCGCTGAACCTGCCTGAGGTCGGTCGCCACGGCGGCGCGCAGCGGCAGTCGCAGCGACCACACCCGGTCGCGCGTGGCGTTATGCGCCAGAAAAATATGCAGCGAGGGGCCTACCTCGATGGTGGGGTCGATATCAGCCATGCCGCGGCGCGCACCGTTGTTGCCGCTTTTGGCCGGAGGTCCGGCATTGGCGCTCAGATCGAGCTTGAAGCGGTCAGAGGTAAACACATCCCCGTGCGCGCCCTCCCGGTCAATCCGGAAAACCTCCCCCCGGTACTGGATATAAGGCAAGGGCAGCAGATACCCGCGTTGCTCATCCGAACCGCGATAATCGGGAATGCTCAGGCCGGCAAGACCCAAACCCAGTTCCCAGCGCGGCAAGTCATCGGCACGCGTGTCGGCCATCGGCCAAGCAGCGGCCAGAGCAATGGAAAGGAGTATTTGGCGCATGGGCATTCCTAATATATTCTTGGGGACATGGTAATCGGGCTTTCTTCCTGACACCACCTATGCCAAGCGCCGATATCCTGCCGCCGGTCTTAAGACATTGGGGGAGAAGTTCACATTTTTTCCTTAAGTTTCTTCTCGTCCTTTTTTGCGCTTTACCGCTCTGGTTCAGCGCCGCCAACGCCGCGGCTCTTACAGCAAGTGACGCCGGCGTTAAACCCGCGTCAGCACGCGTCGATCCAGCGGCGGTATCCAAATTCACCCGAGGGCTGTTATGGAAAATAGAAGCGCCGGGCGTCAAATCAAGCTTCCTTTTTGGAACCATCCACTCCGATGACGCACGCGTCACCGCCTTGCACGAATCGATTACCAAGGCGCTTGCTGCCTCAGGCCATTTCGTCATGGAGGCGTTGATCGATGGTGAAAGTATCGTGTCCATGGCCGCAGCCATGTATTTCAATGACGACCGGACCCTGGAACAGGTGATCGGCAAGAAACTCTACGCGGAATCGGTCAAAGCCCTGACAGCGCGCGGTATCCCGACAGCCGGCCTGGAGAAAAAAAAACCCTGGGCGGTGATGATGGCGCTGTCCATGCCCACGCCGACCACCGGCGAATATGTCGACCTAATCCTGGAAAACCAGGCCACGCGGCAAAACAAATCCATCACCGGGCTCGAATCCATCCAGGAACAAATTGCCGTCTTCGATGAACTCTCCCTGCCTGACCAGATTGCGCTGCTGGCAGAAGTCGTGCAGGCTCAAGGCCAATTTGAAAAGGAACTCGAGGACATGATCAAGGCTTATCTCGCCCGCGATCTCGCCAGCCTGGCGGAATTGAGCGACCAACACACGCCGGGCGATGCGCGGATTCACCAAACCGTCACCGACCGGCTGCTGACCAAGCGAAATACCCGCATGGCCGGGCGAATCGCGCCTATTCTAAAGGAAGGCGGCGCCTTTATCGCCGTGGGGGCCGCGCATCTGCCGGGCCAGACCGGATTATTGAATTTAATCGAGAAAGCTGGGTATCGTGTTACCTCTGTCTATTAACTCACGCTGAAGAATAATAAGGAGACGGACATTCCTTCCCGAAAATCAAAAACCCGCCCGCGGCGCAAAAAAGCGCGGGCACGGCGCGCGAACTCGATATCCTGGACCCGCTGGTCCGACGAACGTCTGCTCGACACCAGATTGTGCGATCTGGGCCTGGTCCTGACAGGCAGCAAAATCCAGAAAGAAATCGATGCCCTGTGGCACGATCTGAAAAATCGCGGCTTCAACTTTCGTCCGCACTGCTGGCTGGCGGATTGCTGGTTCTGCCCCGACGGCGTTCCGGGTTTCGCCGTTCCCTTTTACCTGGTGCACCCGCGGCTCCTGCGTCTGGAAAAAGCCCACATGCTGGATGTCGACGGCAATAGCGCCGAGACACGCATGAAACTCCTGCGGCATGAAACCGCGCATGCACTGGCCAACGCCTACCGGCTGCATCTGAAACAAAGCTGGCGTCGGCGCTTCGGGCGCGCCAGCAAGGCCTATCCCGAAAGCTATCTACCACGTCCCTACAGCCGCAACTACGTGCTGCATCTCGACAACTGGTATGCGCAAAGCCACCCCGCCGAAGACTGGGCCGAGACCTTCGCCGTGTGGCTCGATCCCGACTCGCGCTGGCGGGAAAAATACCGCGACTGGCCGGCGCTCAAGAAACTCAATTACGTGGATGAGTTGATGAAGGAGATCGTCGGCGATACCCCGCCGGTGCGCAGCAAGAAACAGCTGGACTCGATCAAAACATTGCGGCTCACGCTGCGCGAATACTACGCGGAAAAACAGACCCGCCTGCAATTGGATCTGCCGTGTTTTCACGAGCAACAGCTGCGGCAGATTTTTCCCGCCTCGGTCAGCCACAAAAATGAAAGGGCCGCGCATTTTATCCGGCGACTGCGCCGCGAGGCCATCACCACGGTCGCCCGCTGGACCTCGGAATCGCGTTATCGCATCAACCTGACGATTGAAGACATGATCCATCGCTGCGAAGAAATGAATCTGCATGCCTCGCGCGACAAGGAAGAAACCAAGATTGCGCTCATCGCCTCGCTCGTCATGCTCTACATGGGCTCGTTGCGCAGCGGGATGTCGCGCCTGGCCATATGAGGAAACTGCGCGTCATGATGCTGGTGCACTACACACTGGTGCCGCCGGACGACCTGCACGACAAAAACGATCCGCGCATGGAGAAGTTCCGCACCGAGTACGACGTCAAAACCGCGCTGTTGAGCCTCGGCCATGAGGTCCAGGTCGTGGGCGTCTACGACGACCTGGCGCCGATCCGCAAAACCAACGAGGAATGGAAACCCCATATCGCCTTCAACCTGTTGGAGGATTTCGCCGGCAACAGCGCCTTCGATTATTACGTGGTCAGCTATTTCGCGATGATGCGCATCCCCTATACCGGATGCAATCCACGCGGTCTGCTGCTGGCGCGCGACAAGGCGCTGACCAAGATGATCCTCACCTACCACCGCATCAGCGTGCCGGACTTCGATGTCTTTCCGCTCGGAAAGAAAATCAGTCAGCTGCGCAAGTTCACCTATCCGCTGATCGTCAAATCCCTGACGGAGGAAGGTTCGGTCGGCATCGCCAAGGCCTCGTACGTCGAGAATGAAACCCAGCTGCGCGAGCGCGTGACACTGATACACGAGAAGCTCCATGGCGACGCCATCGCCGAACAGTACATCGACGGGCGCGAGTTCTATGTCACCGTCCTCGGCAACACCAAGCTCGAGGTCCTGCCCATCCGCGAACTGGTGTTCGGCAATACCGAGCCGGGGACACCGCACATGGCGACCTACAAGGTGAAATGGGACGACAAGTACCGTGAACGCTGGGGCATCGAATACCAGTTCGCGCGCAACCTGCCGAACGGGATGGAGGAACGCATCGGTCACCTGTGCAAACGCGTCTATCACCTGCTCAACATGGATGGCTACGGCCGTATTGACCTGCGCATGGCGGCGGACGGCGAGCTTTACGTGCTGGAGGCGAACCCCAACCCCGGCATCGCCCGCGACGAGGACTGCACCCTGTCCGCCATCAAATCCGGACTCAGCTACGACGACTTCATACAGCGTATCCTGCAACTCGGCCTGACCTCCCGGTCGCTTGAATGATGGCTGCCGGAGCTGTCGGCCCCAGGTTACTCCCGATCCACGCTGTACCCCCACAAAATCCCCTGTATTTCTGGCCTGTATCTTGCTCTTCTTGAATCCCTATATTTTGTCCCAATATAGTTGACTAAATTGGTATGGAATAGGTAAAAATGATATATTAGCTAACTCTAATACAAGGCTTGGGTCAAAATGGCCCGGGTCTCGCTAAACCGGAGGTGTAACGATGACTGAACTTATCAATGGCTTTCCGTCGGACGGCGTGGTCACGATCAACCGGGTGCTGCTCAAGCCCGGCTACACCGTGGACGACCTGCAGGAACGCGTCGCGGTACTGTGCGAGAACGTGAAGACCTATCACTCCGACACCGGCTTCGTCGGCGGCTTCGTGGCGCTGAACAGCGGCGCTATTTCCAACGAAGGCTCGACCATTGGCCAGGCGGTGGAAAACCCGCTCAAGGACAAGGAGGCGCTGATCGTCACGTTCTGGCGTTCCTTCGAGGAACACGAGCAGTCGCATCGCAGCGATACCTTCCAGCCGTTGTTCAAGAAGGCCCTGGAGCTGTGCGAAAACGGCAACGAAGAGATCGCCTACACCATGCTCTGGTCGGGCCGCGCCTACTCCGCCGAGGAAGCCAAGGCCGCGCGCCAGGCCAAGGCCAAATACGGAAGCAAGGCGGCATAACGGAAAGACCGTTTTCTATCAGCAGCACCCGACAACCCCGCCTCCGGCGGGGTTGTCGTTTAAAGCATTCACCGCGGCTTTCCGGTAAACTCCCTCAGCTCTTACATGAGCCAAAACCTGAAGAAGAATGTCCCAACGTCCCTACGTCGTCCCCGACGGCGCCCAGCGCGAACGCCTGTCCCGGCTTGAGAGCCTCCTCCAAGAGCGAATCCTGATCCTGGACGGTGCCATGGGCACCATGATCCAGCGCTACAAGCTGGACGAAAAAGATTATCGCGGCGAACGCTTTGCGAGCTGGGCGCGTGAGCTAAAGGGAAATAACGACCTGCTGACGCTGACGCAGCCGAAGATCATCCGCGATATCCACGCGGCTTATCTCGATGCCGGCGCCGACATCCTCGAGACCAACACCTTCAATTCGCAGTCCATCTCCATGGCGGACTACAAGATGGAAGAACTGGCCTATGAATTGAATCGCGAGGGTGCGCGCCTGGCGCGGGCCACGGCCGACGAATACGAGCGCAAGGACCCGACGCGTCCACGCTTCGTGGCCGGCGTGCTGGGGCCGACCAATCGCACCGCCTCGCTGTCGCCGGACGTTAATAATCCGGGTTTTCGCAATACCAACTTCGACGATCTGGTCACGGCGTACACCGAATGCGTGCGCGGTCTGCTCGACGGCGGCGCCGATCTGCTGCTCGTCGAAACCGTGTTCGACACGCTCAATTGCAAGGCGGCGCTGTACGCCATCGACCAGTATTTTGACAGGCACGGCATTCGCGTGCCGATCATGATCTCGGGCACGATCACCGACGCCAGCGGCCGTACGCTTTCCGGACAAACCACCGAGGCCTTCTGGAATTCCATTGCCCATGCGCAACCGCTGAGCGTGGGCCTGAACTGCGCACTCGGCACCGAGCAGTTGCGCCAGTACGTCGAGGAAATGGCGCGCGTCGCCAACGTGCGCGTGAGCTGCCATCCCAACGCCGGCCTGCCGAATGAATTCGGCGGTTACGATGACACGCCCGAGTTCATGGCCGGGCAAATCAAGGAATGGGCCGAGTCCAGCTTCCTTAATATCATTGGCGGCTGCTGCGGCACCACGCCGCCGCACATCAAGGCCATGGCCGACGCCGTGCGGACGGTCCGCCCGCGCACGCTGCCGAAGATCGCGCCGCAATGCCGGCTCGCGGGCCTGGAGCCGCTCAACATCGGCCCCGACAGCCTGTTCGTGAACGTGGGCGAGCGTACCAACGTCACCGGCTCGGCGGTGTTCAAAAAACTCATTCTTAATAACGAATACGACAAGGCGCTCGATGTGGCGCGCAGCCAAGTGCTAAGCGGCGCGCAGGTGATCGACGTGAACATGGACGAGGCCATGTTGGAAGGCGAAAAGGCGATGACGACCTTCCTGCACCTGATCGCGTCCGAACCGGAAATCTCGCGGGTGCCGGTCATGATCGACTCCTCCAAGTGGAGCGTGCTCGAGGCCGGCCTGAAATGCGTGCAGGGCAAGTCGGTGGTCAACTCCATCAGCCTCAAGGAGGGCGAGGAAAAATTCATCGAGCAGGCGCGCGCCTGCCGCCGCTACGGCGCGGCCGTGGTGGTCATGGCGTTTGACGAAAAAGGCCAGGCCGACACGCGTCAACGCAAGGTCGATATCTGCGCGCGCTCATACCAGGTACTCACCGAGAAGGTCGGCTTGCCGCCGCAGGACATCATCTTCGACCCGAATATTTTCGCCATCGCGACCGGCATCGAGGAACACAATAATTATGCGGTGGATTACATCGAGGCCACGCGCGAGATCAAACAGCGCCTGGCGCACGCGCATATCTCGGGCGGCGTGTCCAACGTGTCGTTCTCGTTCCGCGGCAATAACGCTGTGCGCGAGGCGATTCACTCGGTATTCCTGTACCACGCCATCAAGGCCGGCATGACCATGGGCATCGTCAATGCCGGCCAGCTGGCGGTGTACGAGGACATCCCGATGGAACTGCGCGAGCGCGTCGAAGACGTGATCCTGAACCGCCGCCCGGATGCGACCGAGCGCTTGCTCGAGATGGCCGCCAAGTACAGCGGCGAAGGCGGCAAGACCAAAACCCAGGACCGCGCGTGGCGTGAATTACCGGTCACGGAGCGGCTGACGCATGCCCTGGTGCACGGCATCGATGAATTCGTCGTACCGGACACCGAAGAGGCGCGCCAGCAATTCGCGCGTCCGATTCAAGTCATCGAAGGCCCGCTCATGGACGGCATGAACGTCGTCGGCGACCTGTTCGGCGCCGGCAAGATGTTCCTGCCGCAGGTGGTCAAGAGCGCGCGCGTCATGAAAAAGGCCGTGGCGCACCTCATCCCCTTCATCGAGGCCGAGAAGACGGCCGGCAGCCGCGCCAAGGGGAAAATCCTGATGGCCACAGTCAAGGGCGACGTGCACGACATCGGCAAGAACATCGTCGGCGTGGTGCTGGCGTGCAACAACTATGAAGTCATCGATCTCGGCGTCATGGTGCCGGCCGCGAAGATCATCGAAGCCGCTAAAAGGGAAAAGGTGGACATCATCGGCCTGTCCGGCCTGATCACGCCCTCGCTCGACGAGATGGCGCATGTCGCCAAGGAAATGCAGCGCGAGGGCTTCACGATTCCGCTGCTGATCGGTGGCGCCACCACTTCACGCGTGCACACGGCGGTGAAAATCGCGCCGAACTACCCGCACCCGGTGATCTGGGTCAAGGACGCCTCGCGCGGGGTCGGCGTGGCCTCGAATCTTCTGAGCACCGACCTCAGGGCGGACTTTGTCGCGAAGGTCCACGCCGAGTACGAGGAAGTGCGCGCGCGTCACAAGGGCAAGCGCGCCGGCGCGCGCATGCTCCCGCTCGCGGAGGCGCGCGCCAACAAAACCAAGATCGAATGGCAGGGCCATGTCCCGACGGCGCCGCGCCAGCCGGGCATTATCGTCTTCGAGGATTACCCGCTCGATGAGCTGACGCGCTATATCGACTGGACGCCATTCTTCATCACCTGGGAGATGAAAGGCCGCTACCCGGACATTCTCCGGGATGAAAAGGCCGGCGCGGAAGCGACCAAGCTTTACCACGACGCCCAGGCGCTGCTGAGGCGCATTATTCAGGAAAAATTATTTACCGCGAAGGGCGTCATCGGCCTGTTTCCCGCTAACAGCGTGAACGACGATGACATCGAGGTCTACCAGGACGATTCACGCAAGAAAGTCGCCATGGTGCTGCACAGCTTGCGCCAGCAGGACGAAAAACCGCCGGGGCGGCCTAATCGCGCGTTGGCGGATTTTGTCGCACCGAAAAATTCCGGCCTAAAAGATTACGTCGGCGGTTTCGCCGTCGGCATTCACGGCGCCGATGAAGTGGCGAAAAAATTTGAGCAGGCGCACGACGATTACAACGCCATCATGGCCAAGGCACTGGCCGACCGCCTGGCTGAGGCCTTCGCCGAGCGGTTGCACGAACGCGTGCGCCGCGAATTCTGGGGCTATGCGACCGATGAAAAACTCGACAGTGAAGCACTGGTCCGCGAAGAATACAAAGGCATCCGCCCTGCTCCGGGATATCCGGCCTGCCCGGATCACACCGAAAAAGAGTTGCTCTTCAAATTGATCGATGCCACGAAAAATATCGGCGTAAAACTCACCGAGAGCTTCGCCATGTGGCCGGCCGCCGCCGTAAGCGGCTTTTATTTCTCGCATCCCGAGTCGCAGTACTTCGCCGTGGGCAACCTCGGCAAAGACCAGGTCGAGGATTATGCGCGCCGCAAGGATATGAAACTCGCCACCCTCGAGCGCTGGTTATCGCCAAACCTCTCCTATGAACCGCAGGATTAACAACATTGCGTGGGCTGTTCCTGCGCTGCTGTAAACCACCTTAACAGCGGCGCGTTTATAGCGGTAAGCCAAGGCAACGGCGCGATATTCCCGATACAAGTGTTAAATTTTGGGACAACAGGATAGATCCAGGCAAAATTTTCCGATGAAGTTGCAGTAGAATCCACTTTGATAGAAATTTTCCAACAGGAGATAAACATGTCACTCAGTACGATACAAATTGCCGCGCTCGCCTCAGCCGCGATCGCCGTCGGCGGTATAACCGCCGTCAAGACCGGCGTCGTTCCGAATCCGTTCGAGTCCGCCAAACACGCGGAGGCTCCGGCCGCCGCCAAGGCCAAAGTGGCCAAGGTCGTCCCCGCTGTGTGCCGCGATTGCGGCGTGGTCGAATCCATCGAAACCTTCACCGAGAAGGGCCAAGCCAGCGGCGGCGGCGCGGTCGCGGGCGGCGTGATCGGCGGCGTCATCGGACACCAGATCGGCAA
>JAUSDQ010000022.1 GCA_030650525.1 Sulfuricaulis sp. | reverse complement strand
CGGTGATGTTGCAGGTGGCCTCGTTCAAGCTCACGGGCAAACGGATTTTTCGCATGGCGCCGTTGCATCACCATTTTGAACTGAAAGGCTGGCCCGAGCCGCGGGTGATCGTGCGCTTCTGGATCATCTCGCTGATCCTGGTGCTGATCGGACTGGCGACACTAAAGATACGGTAAAGATATGAATTTTGACCACGGAGAACACAGAGTGCACAGAGGATTTCAAGATCTCGTGGTTCTCTCTGTCTGCGCCTTCTGTGAACTCTGTGGCTGATTGAATATGGCATTGGCGATGGCAAAGACGAAGACAAAACGCGCGCTGGTGGTGGGCCTCGGGCTCACGGGGTTTTCCTGTGTGCGTCATCTCGTGGCACGCGGTCATGACGTCACTGTCGTGGATACGCGCGATCAGCCGCCGAAACTCGCTGAACTCAAGCGTGAATTTCCCGATGTTGCGGTGCATGCCGGGGGACTGCCGGCCGCGCTGTTCGACGATCCGGGGCTGCTGGTGGTCAGTCCCGGGGTGTCGATCAAGGAACAGGAAATTGCGCGCGCGATCGGGCGCGGCACTCAGGCCATCGGCGATATCGAACTTTTTGCGCAGGAGGCGACCGCGCCGGTTATCGCGGTGACCGGTGCCAACGGCAAAAGCACGGTGACCGCGCTCACCGGCGAGATGTGCCAGCTTGCCGGGATGAAGACCGCCGTGGGCGGCAACATCGGCGTGCCGGCCCTGTCGCTTTTGACGAGCCCCGAACCCGATGTCTACGTGCTCGAGCTTTCCAGTTTTCAACTGGAATCCACCTACAGCCTCAACGCGCGTGCGGCCACGGTGCTCAACATCACCCCCGATCATATGGACCGCTATCGTGATATCGACGAATACGCCGGGGCCAAGGCGCGGATTTTCCGCGGCAACGGCACCATGGTGCTCAACGCCGACGATCCACGGGTGACACGCATGATCCAGTCCGGCCGCCGCACGATTTATTTCAGCCTGGGGCGTCCAGCGGATGCACAGGATTACGGCCTCGATGAAATTAACGGCGCGACGTGGCTGGTGCGGGGAAAACAGCCGCTCATGTCGGCACACGAAGTGCCACTCGCCGGCCGGCACAATCTCGCCAATGTGCTCGCGGCCATGGCGCTGGCCGAGGCCGCGGGTGTGGCGCCCGCGGCGGCCTGCGCCGCCGTGCGTGAGTTCAAAGGGCTCAAGCACCGCACCGAACTCGTGGCCGAACGCAACGGCGTCCGCTGGTACGACGACTCGAAGGGTACCAACGTGGGCGCCACCGTCGCGGCTTTGAATGGCATGAGCTCCCCGGTCATTCTTATTGCCGGCGGCGATGGCAAGGGGCAGGACTTCAGCGGGCTCAAAGCGGCGGCGGTGCAACATGCGCGTGCCGTCGTGCTCATGGGGCGCGATGCGTCGCGGATTGAAGCGGCCTTCGGCGGCGCGGTATCCGTGCGCCGCGCCAAAGACATGCACGACGCCGTCCACATTGCCCATGAGCTCGCGCAGCCGGGAGACGTGGTGCTGCTATCACCCGCATGCGCGAGTTTTGACATGTTCCGCAATTACGAACATCGTGCCGAGGTTTTCCGTCAGGCCGTGCAAGAGGTAGCGACATGAGCCGCGGAGCAGGGGCCCCACGCAGTGGGGATGCGACCGGCGAATTGGCGCAGGCCGCCGACGGCATGGCGTGTAGGTTTTGTTCGATCTTACGGAGGCGGCGAGCATGAGCGCCACGGTGATGACGGGGACGATCCGTGCCGCCGGGCGCGCACGGCCGACATGGGACCCCTGGTTGCTCGGGAGCACGTTCGTGCTGCTCGCGCTCGGTGTGATCATGGTGTACTCGGCTTCGGTGGCCTATGCCGATCGCGAGATGCACAACAGCGCCTATTTCCTCGTGCGGCACGCGAGCTACACCTTGCTGGGCCTCATCCTCATGGCGTTTGTCATGCGCACGCGTGTGCGCTGGTGGGAGAAATCCGGACCGCTACTGCTGTTGCTCGGTATTATTTCGCTCGTCGTGGTGCTGATGCCGGGCATCAGTGCGCACGTGAACGGAAGTTCACGCTGGATCAAGCTCGGCATTGTCAATCTGCAGCCGTCCGAGTTCATGAAGCTGTTCATGGTGATATATGTCGCCGGTTATCTCGTCCGCAAGCAGGAGTCGCTGAAGAATTTCACTCAGGGGATCGTGATGGTCAGCCTGGTGTTGGCGGTCATCGGCACGCTGTTGCTGCTCGAACCGGACATGGGATCGATGGTGGTGATCACCTTGACGGTATTTGCCATGTTGTTTCTGGGCGGCGTTCGTTTCTGGCATTTCATGGTGGTGCTGGCCTTGGGACTGGGCGGGATGGTGCTGCTTACGATCATTTCTCCTTACCGCATGGGGCGCGTGACCAGTTTCCTCGATCCCTGGGCCGACCCATTCGATACCGGATTTCAACTGGTGCAGGCGCTGATTGCCTTCGGGCGCGGTGAGTGGCTCGGCGTGGGCTTGGGCGCCAGCATCCAGAAACTCTTTTACCTGCCGGCCGCGCACACTGATTTTGTATTCGCGGTGATGGCCGAGGAGCTCGGGCTCATTGCCGTGCTCGCGATGATGGTGGTTTTCGGAATCGTTATTGTGCGTGCCTTTGCCATCGCCCATCAGGCCGAGGCCGCCGGCCAGCTCTACAGCGCGCGGTTGGCGCAAGGCTTGGGCCTGCTGCTCGGCAGTCAGGCGATGATCAATATGGGGGTCAACATGGGTCTGTTGCCGACCAAGGGGCTCACGCTGCCTTTCGTGAGCTACGGCGGTTCGAGCATGCTGGCGAGCTGCATGGCCATGGGGCTATTGCTGCTTATCGGACGCGAAGCGCGTGCTGCCAGCTGGGGGAAATCATGACTTGCGTGCTGATCATGGCAGGTGGGACCGGCGGGCATGTTTTCCCGGGCCTGGCCGTGGCGCGCCGGCTCCTGGAGAAACGCGTACAAGTGGTATGGCTCGGTACGCGCCGTGGACTGGAAGCCCACGCGGTACCGGCTTCGGGTTTGGCGATTGATATGGAATGGCTGACGATTCGTGGTGTGCGGCGCAAGGGTGTGCTCAGCTGGCTGCTGTTTCCGTTCACTCTTATATACGCCATGGCCCAGGCCTATCGCGTGCTACGCCGCCGCAAACCGGATGCAGTTTTGTCCATGGGCGGATTTGTCGCCGGGCCGGGCGGATTGATGGCGCGACTCACGCGCACGCCGTTACTCATTCACGAGCAGAACGCGATCCCCGGGATGACCAACAAGTGGCTCGCGCTGATTGCCGACCAGGTGTTGAGCGGTTTCCCTGAGGCGTTCGGGAGTCACATCGCCGCGCGTCCGGTTGGCAACCCGGTGCGCGATGAAATTGCCATGGTGCCGCCGCCGGAAGCCAGGTTGGCCGGTCGCCGGGGGCCGCTGCGATTGCTCATCGTCGGCGGAAGTCAGGGCGCAAAAATCTTCAACGATATCGTCCCCGATGCGATCAAGACCCTGCCCAGTAAAGCCAGGCCGGAGGTGTGGCATCAGTGCGGTCGTCATGCCAAGGCGCAGGTCGCGAGCGCCTATGGCGATAAGTCCGTCAAAGTTACCGAGTTCATCGAGAACATGGCCGAGGCCTATGCCTGGGCGGATGTGGTGCTGTGCCGCGCCGGCGCCATGACCATCGCCGAACTGGCGGCGTCCGGGTCGGCGGCGATTCTCGTGCCCTATCTCCACGCCGTGGACGATCACCAGACGGCCAACGCCCGTTTTCTCTCGGACCGCGAAGCGGCGGTGCTGATCCCGCAACCGGAATGTACCGTCGAACGCCTGCGTGAACTGCTCACCGGGTTTGCCGCCAATCGCGATATTTTGTTGAAGATGGCGCACGCCGCGCGTCATCTGGCCGTGACCGATGCGGCCGACACGGTCGCGGGTCTTTGCATAGGGTTAGCCGATGCGTGACCGGGTAAAGCGCGTTCATTTTGTCGGCATCGGCGGCGCGGGTATGTGCGGCATTGCTGAAGTGCTGCACAACCTTCAGTTCGAAGTATCCGGGTCGGATGTGCGTGAATCGCCGAATACCAAACGTTTGACTTTGCTCGGAGTAAAAGTCGCCATCGGTCACGATCCACGGCTCGTCCAGGGCGCGGATGTCGTGGTGGTGTCATCGGCCGTGAACGAAACCAATCCGGAGGTTCAGGCGGCGCGCACCGGAAAAATTCCGGTGATCCCGCGCGCCGAGATGCTGGGCGAACTCATGCGCCTGCAGCGCGGTATTGCCATCGCCGGCACGCACGGCAAGACCACCACCACGAGCCTGGTCGCCAGCTGTCTGGCCGAGGGCGGGCTCGATCCGACCTTTGTCATCGGTGGCCGGCTCAACAGCGCCGGTACCCATGCGCGTCTCGGTCGCGGCCAGTATCTGGTGGCGGAAGCCGATGAGAGCGATGCCTCGTTTCTGCATCTGGCACCGTTCATGGCGGTCGTGACCAATATTGACGCCGACCACATGGCCACCTACGGCGGTGACTTCAATCGCCTGAAGCAGGCGTTTGTCGATTTTCTCCAGCAGCTTCCGTTCTACGGATTGGCGCTGCTGTGCCTCGACGATCCGGTGGTGCGCGAGATTATTCCGCGGGTGCACCGGCCGGTGCTGACCTATGGCACGGCCCCCGAGGCCGATCTGCGCGCCGTCAACATCCGTCAGGAAGAAACCCGGATGCATTTCACCACCGAGCTGCGCGGGCGCAAGCACTGGCTGTCGGTGACGCTCAACCAGCCCGGACAGCACAACGTGCTCAATGCCTTGGCCGCCATCGGCATTGCGCATGAACTCGGCGTGAACGAGGCGGCCATTGCCCGCGCGCTCTCCGGTTTCGCCGGGATTGCGCGGCGTTTCCAGATCAACGGGCGCGTCGCGTGCCAGGGCGGCGATGTGATCCTGGTGGACGATTATGCCCATCATCCGCGTGAAATCGCCGCGACCGTCGCGGCCACGCGCGCGAGTTGGCCGGAGCGGCGGCTGGTTGTGGTCTTCCAGCCACACCGCTACTCGCGCACGCACGATCTTCTGGATGACTTCAGCACGGTGCTGGCCGATCTCGATGCCTTGATCGTCACTGAAGTCTATGCCGCGGGTGAACCGCCGATAACCGGCGCGGACGGCCGTGCGCTGTGCCGCGCGATTCGCGCGCGCGGCAAGACCGATCCGGTCTTCGTGGAAGACCTGTCCACGCTACCCCGGACGCTGCAGGATGTGCTGCGCGCCAACGACGTGCTGCTCACGATGGGGGCCGGCAGCATCGGCAATGTCGCGGCCTCGCTTCCACAGGATCTGGGCCAGGGGAGGGGCGGATGATGCCGGCGAAATCGAGCGCCAATCTGCGCGGCCAACTGCTCGTGAACGAGCCCATGTCGCGCCACACCAGCTGGCGCGTGGGCGGACCGGCGGACCGTTTTTATATTCCCGCGGACCTCGACGATCTCGCGATATTTCTCAAGTCGCTGCCGCCGCAGGAGGCGGTGCACTGGCTGGGGTTGGGCAGCAACCTGCTGGTGCGCGACGGCGGCGTGCGCGGCACGGTGATCGTCACCAGCGGCGCGCTTAACAACTTGAGCGTATTGCCCAACGGTGTGGTGCGCGCCGAGGTCGGTGTTCCCAGCGCTAAGGTGGCGCGTTTCAGCGCCGATCAAGGCTTGACCGGCGCCGAGTTTCTGGCCGGAATTCCGGGCACGATCGGCGGCGCCCTGGCCATGAATGCCGGCGCCTTTGGCGGCGAGACATGGAAGATCGTCGAAGCCGTGGAAACGATCGACCGTCAAGGTGAACGGCGCCAGCGCGTCCCCGCCGACTATCGGATCGGGTATCGCTCGGTCCGTGGGCCGCGCAATGAATGGTATATCGCGGCGCATTTCCGGCTCCATTCCGGCGAAGCGGCACGGGGCAAAAGCCTGATCAAGACACTGCTCGCCAAACGCGGCGCAACCCAGCCGACACAACTCCCCAACGCCGGATCGGTGTTCAAGAATCCGCCCAACGATCATGCGGCCCGTCTCATCGAGGCCAGCGGATTGAAAGGAACCTGCGTGGGCAAGGCCTGTGTCTCCGAGCTGCACGCGAATTTCATCGTCAATCAGGGCGGCGCGAGGGCAGCCGATATCGAGCATTTGATTTCGCGGATACAGGCCACGGTGGAAAACCTGCATGGCGTGACCTTGGACCCCGAAGTGCGCGTGATTGGCGAAAGATAAATGGAACCACGGATGAACACGGATGGACACAGATATAAAAACCAAGATGGGTTAATTCTCGTCCGTGTTTATCCGTGTTCATCCGTGGTTTTGCCTGAGGTTTTTTTATGAAAGCAAGGAATTTTGGCAAAGTGGCGGTGCTGATGGGCGGGCCTTCCGCCGAACGCGAGGTATCGCTCAAGAGCGGCAACGCCGTGCTCGCCGCCCTGAAGCGCAAGGGTATCGATGCGCACGGGATCGATGCCGACAAATCCACCTTGCGTTTTCTGGAGGATGGAAAATTCGATCGTGTGTTCATCGCCTTGCACGGCCGCTGGGGCGAAGACGGTGTGATCCAGGGAGCGCTGGAGGTGCTCGACCTTCCTTATACCGGCAGCGGCGTGCTCGGCTCGGCGCTGGGCATGGATAAGTTGCGCAGTAAATATCTTTGGTCCGCGTCAGGCATTCCGACACCGGAATACGTCGTGCTCGAACCCAACACCGACCTGAGCAAGGTGGCCGCCAAACTCGGACTTCCGGTTTTCGTCAAACCGGTGCGCGAAGGTTCAAGTCTCGGCATCAGCAAGGCCAAGACACTGGCCGAACTGAAGGCCGCCCGGGAAACGGCGGCGAAATACGATGACCAGGTCATCGCCGAGCGCTTTGTTGACGGCGCGGAAATTACCTGCGGGATTCTCGGCGATCGGGCATTGCCGCTCATCAAGATTGAAACCGACCGCGAGTTCTACGACTATGAGGCCAAGTACATTCTCGATACGACACGCTACCTGTGCCCTTGCGGGCTGCCCGCCGACCGCGAGCGCGCCGTCCAGAACCTGGCGTTGCGTGCGTTCGAAGCGCTCGGCTGCTCCGGTTGGGGGCGCGTGGATTTCATGCTCGACAAGGCCGGCCACGCCTACGCGCTGGAGGTGAATACGGTGCCAGGCATGACGGATCACAGCCTCGTGCCCAAGGCCGCGCAACAGGCCGGTGTGAATTTCGATGAACTCGTGGTGCGCATACTGGAGACATCCTTTTATGACAAGACGAACGAGCGGAGCGAGTAGGGCTTCCTTAATGTTAGACGCTGAAGTCAGCCGTGGAAAATCCGAAGACGGCATGGGCCTGTTCAAGGCGGCGGTGCTGCTGTTCGCGCTGCTGTTTGCCCTGCTGGTGCTGGCCTTCGGCGCCGACTGGCTGCTGCGCACGGACAATTTTCCGGTGCGGCATGTGCGCTTCGAAGGCGAGTTCCGGCGCGTGACACAACAGGAGCTCGAATCGGCCGTCATGAATGCCGTGCATGGCAACTTCCTGCTACTCGATCTGGATAGGGTAAAGGCGCGGGTGGAATCGCTGCCCTGGGTTTATAAAGCCTCGGTGCGCCGCCAGTGGCCACAGGACGTACATGTGCGATTCACGGAACAGCAGCTCGCGGCGCGCTGGGGCGAGGGCGACTTTCTCAATCAGGCGGGTGACGTCATTCGTGTGAAAGGAAATGATCTTCCCGCCGATCTCGCGCGGCTGGAAGGCCCGGACGGGACCGGGCCGCAAGTGCTTGAACACTACAAAAATCTCGGACGGATTCTAGCGGCAGCCGATTTGAAACTTGCGCGGATAACGTTGACAGCGCGACGCACCTGGCGCCTTACGTTGCTGGACGGAATGGTGATCGTGCTGGATCGGGAACGGCCCGCGCACAAGCTCGAGCGTTTCGCGCGTGTATATGCGCAATCGCTTTTGCCGCTCGACACGAACATCAGGCAGGTCGATTTGCGTTATACCAACGGATTTGCGGTGGAGCAGGCTGGTGGCAATGCCGCTGGTTTTGGCAGTGCCTCGGAGCGCGCGGGCAGCGCGGGTATCGGACGGACGGGAGTGGCCAACAAGGGGTAATCATGGCGAAAAGAGACGATGACAAACTGATCGTAGGCCTCGACATCGGCACCTCCAAGGTGCTCGCGATCGTCGGTGAGCTTACGCCGACGGGTGAGGTCGAGATCATCGGCGTGGGGCATCATCCCTCGCGCGGCATGAAAAAAGGCGTGGTGGTGAACATCGAATCCACCGTGCAATCGATTCAACGCGCGGTGGAAGAGGCCGAGCTCATGGCCGGTTGTCAAATTCACTCGGTGTACGCCGGCATCGCGGGTTCGCACATCTCCAGTTTTAATTCGCACGGGATTGTCGCGATCAAGGACAAGGAGGTCGGCCCCGGGGACGTGGAGCGCGTCATCGAAGCGGCACGCGCGCTCGCCATTCCCGCGGACCAGAAGATACTGCACATCCTGCCCCAGGAATTCATCATCGATAAGCAGGAAGGTATCCGCGAGCCGATCGGCATGAGTGGCGTGCGCCTCGAAGCCAAGGTGCATATCGTCACGGGCGCGGTGAGCGCAGCGCAGAACATCATTAAATGCGTGCGCCGCTGCGGACTGGAAGTGGACGATATCATTCTCGAACAACTTGCCTCCAGCATTTCCACGTTGACGGAAGATGAAAAGGAACTGGGTGTGTGCCTGGTCGACATCGGCGGTGGCACGACCGATATTTCCGTGTTCACCGACGGTGCGATCCGCCACACCGCCGTCATCCCCATCGCCGGCGATCAGGTCACGAACGACATCGCGGTGGCGTTGCGCACGCCGACCCAATACGCCGAGGACATCAAGAAGAAATACGGTTGTGCGCTCACGCAATTGGCGCATCGCGACGAAACCATCGAAGTACCGAGCGTGGGCGACCGGCCGCCGCGCAAGCTTTCGCGCCAGACGCTGGCCGAAGTCATCGAACCGCGGATCGAGGAGCTCTACAGCCTGATCCAGGCGGAACTGCGCCGCAGCGGTTTTGAAGATTTGGTCGGGAGCGGGCTGGTGCTCACGGGCGGGAGCGCCAAGATGGAAGGCGTGGTGGATCTGGCGGAAGAGGTATTTCACATGCCGGTGCGCATGGGCGTGCCGCAGTACGTCGGGGGTCTGAAGGGCGTGGTGCAAAACCCGATCTTCGCCACCGGCGTGGGGCTGGTGTTGTACGGTGCGCGCTGCCGTGAAGGCAAACAGTATGTTCAGAATCTGGGGGCGATAACGGGAGTCAAGGGAGTTTGGAGCAAGATGAAGAGCTGGTTTCAGGGGAATTTCTGATGTTGGTGAACGGACAGATGGATCGATTAACTGATTTTGAAAAACCTACACTGGAGGCAACACTATGTTTGAACTAATGGATACCTACGGGCAGCAAGCTGTCATCAAGGTTATCGGCGTTGGCGGAGGCGGCGGAAACGCCGTGGACTACATGGTCAACGCGAACATCGATGGCGTGGAGTTCATTAACGCCAATACCGACTCGCAAGCGCTAAAAAAGTCGCATGCGAAGACCATTCTTCAACTCGGAACCAATCTCACCAAGGGTCTGGGATGTGGCGCCAATCCGGATATCGGTCGGCAGGCGGCGGTGGAAGACCGTGAACGTCTTGCCGAGGTGCTCTCGGGGGCGGATATGGTGTTTATTACCGCCGGGCTGGGCGGTGGTACGGGCACCGGGGCGGCACCGGTGGTGGCGCAGGTTGCGAAGGACATGAACATACTCACCGTCGCGGTCGTCACCAAGCCGTTTCTGTTCGAGGGCCGCAAGCGCATGGCAGTGGCGGACCAGGGGATCGCGGAACTGGCCCAGTATGTCGACTCCATCATTACTATTCCGAACGAGAAACTGCTGACCGTACTCGGCAAGGATGCGACACTGTTGGATGCGTTTGGCAAAGCCAATCAGGTGCTGCAGAACGCGGTGCAGGGCATTGCCGAGCTGATCACGCGTTCGGGACTGATTAATGTGGACTTTGCCGACGTGCGCACCGTAATGTCGGAGATGGGCATGGCGATGATGGGTGCCGCCACGGCCAGTGGTCCGTCGCGCGCCCGCGAGGCGGCGATCGCAGCGGTCTCGAGTCCGTTGCTCGAGGATATTAATATCGCGGGGGCCCGCGGCATCCTGGTCAACGTCACGGCGGGACTCAACATGTCCATCGGCGAATTCGAGGAAGTCGGCAACACGATCAAGGAATTTGCCGCGGACGATGCGACCGTGGTGATCGGTACCGTGATCGATCCCGAGATGCGCGATGAACTGCGGGTCACGATCGTGGCGACCGGTCTGGGCCAGGATAAGCAGCGCAAGCAACCGTACAAGGTGGTCAAAACCGGAACCGGTACTACCGATTACGAGGATCTGGAAACCCCTACCGTAATTCGTAACCGGCGCACCGAGCGTCCCGTCGCGGTGTCGACCGAAGCGGCCATTGAGTACCTGGACATCCCGGCTTTCTTGAGGAAACAGGCCGACTAGCGTTCAGCGACCGAGACAAAAAACCGGCGGCTGAGAGGACTTTTGCTTAGGAAGTGGGCCGTTTATCGGGGACCGCATCGCGTCGCGCCCCCGCTTTGGAAAATTGGCTGGACAGATGTGTGGTTTTATCCTTAAATGATGGGTAGGGATTGATTTCCCCCCGGACCCCCGGTCCTGTTAAGTAGTTAAGTAGCATGCCCAAATGCATGCGATGATGCCGGTCTTGCGGTCTGTTTTTTTGCTCAGGCGTGGATACGGTCTTCTTTTCACAATTTCATAGGTTGGACAATCTAAAAGTAATGATTAAACAACGGACTCTGAAGAACGTCATTCGCGCCACTGGAGTAGGCCTGCATACAGGAGAAAAGGTGTATCTCACCCTCCGGCCCGCCTCGTCCGACACCGGTATCGTCTTCCGCCGCATCGATTTACCCGATCCCGTGGAAATTTACGCTTGTCCGGAAAATGTCTCCGACACCCGCCTATCTACTACACTCGAAAGTAATGGTGTACGTGTTTCCACGGTAGAGCATCTTATGTCTGCATTTGCCGGTCTGGGTATCGATAACGCTTATGTTGACCTGACGGCGGCGGAAGTCCCGATCATGGACGGCAGCGCCGGGCCATTCGTGTTTCTGGTCCAGTCGGCGGGTATTGCCGAGCAGTCAGCGCCGAAGCGTTTCATGCGCATCAAGAAAAAAATCCGGGTAGAGGAAGGCGACAAGTGGGCCTGTTTTGAACCGTTTGAGGGCTTCAAGGTTTCTTTTGCCATCGAATTCGATCATCCCACCTTCCGCGACTCGACCCAAAACGCGTGCGTGGATTTTTCCACCACTTCCTTTGTAAAGGAAGTCAGCCGGGCGCGTACGTTCGGCTTCATGGGCGATCTTGAGGCTCTGCGCGCGGCCGGACTCGCACTCGGCGGCGGTTTGGATAACGCCATCGTGCTCGATGACTATCGCATCCTGAATGACGACGGTTTGCGTTACCAGGACGAGTTTGTCAAACACAAGGTGTTGGACGCCATCGGCGATTTGTACTTGCTGGGGCATCCGCTGATTGGCGCATTCAGCGCCCACAAATCGGGGCATTCCCTTAACAATCGTCTGCTGCGCGAACTGGTCGCAAACCAGGAGGCGTGGGAACTCATTACCTATAACGAAAACGAAGAAGCGCCTATCGCCTTCGTGCGCACCGTTCCAGCAGTCTGAACGGCGCCTAGGCAAGTAGAGACGGTTTTCGATACGTTATTAGCGGTGAGTTGAAAGGGGAGGCATCTGGCATGAACATCATTCTTGTACCCAACAGCCGCCATGGCAAAGGCCGCAATACCACCCTTTCGCAACGTCATTTGGTATTGATTGCGCTTGTCGTTTTTATTGCACTGCCCGTTTTTCTTGGCGCTATCGCTTACCATGCCCAGGATTTGTTATCCGCTTACAATGCGGATTCGCAATTGGCGGCGCAACGTCGTGAGTTAGCGGCACAACGCACATCGATCGCCGAGGCCAAACGCAATGCCGAGGCCCATCTCAATGCACTGGCCCAGCGGCTGGGACAACTGCAGGCGCAAGTATTAAGGCTTAATGCCCTCGGCGGACGCCTGACTCGGATGGCGGGTCTGGATGCACGCGAATTCAATTTCTCGGCCGAAGCCGCCATGGGTGGCCCGGAAAAGCTAGGCGACTCCGCGAACCCACCCGAATTGCTGTCCTCGCTCGACAAACTTTCCCAGGAAGTCGAGCGTCAACAGGAACGTCTGGCCGCGCTCGAGAATCTCTTGCTCGACCGCAAGCTCAATGCCGCCGTCACGCCCTCGGGCTGGCCGGTGGGAGGCGGGTGGATTTCCTCCGGCTTTGGCATACGCGCCGACCCGTTCAACGGCCACCAGGCGGTACATGAAGGCGTGGACATTGCCTCGCACCTGGGTTCGCCGGTGCACGCCGTGGGTGACGGGGTCGTGTCGCACAGCGGGGAGAAGGCGGGTTTCGGAGTGCTCGTCGAGATCACGCATGAATCCGGTCTAATTACCCGTTATGCCCATGCCAGCGCCACCCTTGTTAAGGTAGGCGATCGCGTGAAAAAAGGTCAGTCTATTGCCCTGGTGGGCAGCTCCGGCCGCTCCACCGGGCCGCATTTGCATTTTGAAGTCGTGCGTAACGGCAGCCCGGTCAATCCCATGAAGTATCTGCAGCAGGCGAGCGCGAAATAACCAGCCCCGGCGCTATCCAAGCTTCAAGTCTCACCGCTTTTCCTCCATAATTGCCGCTCTTTTGATACGCCTCCAGGCGAGGCGCACGGATTTTCATGATTACAAAAACACTTACCAAGATTTTCGGCAGTCGCAATAGCCGCTTGCTCAAGCGTATGCAGCAGGACGTGGCACGCATCAACGCGCTTGAACCCGAGATAACCAAACTCAGCGCCGAGCAACTGCGGGCCAAGACCGCCGAATTCATGACCCGCGTTGCGAACGGCGAAAGTCTGGACAGTCTATTGCACGAGGCCTTCGCGGTGGTGCGCGAGGCCTCCAGGCGTACGCTGGGTATGCGCCATTTCGACATGCAGCTGGTCGGCGGCATGGTGTTGCACCAGGGCAAGATCGCCGAAATGCGTACTGGTGAAGGCAAAACGCTTGTGGCCACGCTATCCGTTTATCTCAACGCACTTTCGGGCAAGGGCATGCACGTTGTTACGGTCAATGACTACCTGGCCCGCCGCGACGCGGAATGGATGGGCCAGATCTACAAGTTTTTGGGCATGACCGTGGGCGTCGTGGTTCCGGGGCAGGACCGTCAGGAAAAGCGTGATGCCTATGCCGCCGATATCACCTACGGCACCAATTACGAATACGGTTTTGACTATCTGCGTGACAATATGGCGTTTCGCGCCGAGGAACGCGTGCAGCGTGGACTCAACTACGGCATCGTCGACGAAGTGGACTCGATCCTGGTTGACGAGGCCCGCACGCCGCTCATTATCTCCGGCGCGGCTGATGAGAGCACCGATCTGTATATTAAGATCAACGTTATCATCCCCCGGCTAGTGAAGCAGGAGACCGAAAACGGTCCGGGGGATTACAGTGTCGATGAAAAAGCCCGCCAGGCTTACTTCACCGAGGCCGGTCATGAGCATGTCGAAAAGCTCCTGATCCAAGCCGGGCTGCTGGAGCCGGGTTCGAGTCTCTACGATGCCTCGAACCTCATACTCATGCATCATCTCAATGCGGCGTTGCGCGCGCACTCGCTGTTCAAGCGCGAAGTCGATTATATCGTGCGCGACAACGAGGTGATTATTATAGATGAATTCACCGGGCGCATGATGCAGGGGCGGCGCTGGTCGGATGGCTTGCATCAGGCGGTGGAGGCTAAAGAGGGCGTGAAGATCCAGAACGAAAATCAAACGCTCGCGACCATTACCTTCCAGAATTATTTTCGTATTTACAAGAAGCTTTCCGGCATGACGGGTACGGCCGATACCGAAGCCTTTGAGTTCCATCAGATCTACGGTCTCGAGGTGGTGGTGATCCCGACCCACCGTCAGATGGTACGCGCTGACATGGCCGACCAGATCTACCGGACCGCTACCGAAAAACACGGCGCGATCCTGGCCGACATCCGCGATTGTCATCAGCGCGGCCAACCGGCGCTGGTCGGCACCGTCACGATCGAAGCCTCGGAACTGCTCTCGAGCCTGTTGCAGAAGGAAAAGATCCCGCATCAAGTGCTGAACGCCAAACACCATGAACGCGAGGCGCTGATCGTCGCGCAAGCCGGGCGGCCTGGGGCTGTCACCATCGCCACCAACATGGCCGGCCGCGGTACCGACATCGTGCTCGGCGGAAATCTCGAGATGGAGCTGAAAGAAATTGGCGATGATTCCGCGAAACTTCAGCACGCGCGGGCGGAATGGGACAAGCGCCATCAGAAGGTCGTGGAGGCGGGCGGTTTGCATGTGATTGGCACCGAACGTCACGAATCACGCCGCATCGACAATCAGCTGCGCGGCCGTTCCGGACGCCAGGGCGATCCGGGTTCTTCACGGTTCTATCTCTCGCTCGAGGACAATCTGCTGCGTATTTTTGGAAGCGATCGCCTGTCCGGCCTGATGCAAAAACTCGGCATGCAAGAGGGCGAGGCGATCGAGCATCCGTGGGTGTCGCGCGCGATCGAGAATGCCCAGCGGAAAGTAGAAGGGCGAAATTTCGATATTCGCAAACAACTGCTTGAATATGACGACGTGGCCAACGATCAGCGCAAGGTAATTTACGAACAGCGCAACCGGCTCATGGACGTGGATGACATATCTGAAAGCATCACGGCCATCCGGCACGACGTGGTCGGCGATCTGATCGGTCAACACATCCCCCCGGAGAGTCTGGAAGAGCAATGGGACATCCCGGGGCTGGAAGAGGTGCTCGAGCGTCAACTGGGGTTGAAGCTGGCTATTGCCCAATGGCTGAAAGACGATACGGCGCTGGATGAAGAGAAGCTGCGCGCGCGCATATTAGCCGAGGACGACCGCCGGCATGCCGAGAAAAGTGTTTCCATCGGGCCCGATGTCATGCGCCACCTGGAAAAGGCGGTCATGCTGCAGGTCCTGGATACGCAGTGGAAGGATCACCTGGCGGCCATGGATTATCTGCGTCAGGGCATCCATTTGCGCGGATACGCCCAGAAAAACCCGAAAGAGGAGTACAAGCGTGAATCGTTCATGCTGTTCTCCGGCATGCTGACGCGTATTCGGCACGATGTGGTCAATCTTTTGGCCCATGTCCAGGTACAGGCACAGCAGGATGTCGAGGCGCTGGAAAGCCAGAATCGTCAGCCCGAGGAGGTGCACTACGTGCATCCAGCGCTCGCTGCCGGCGGTCAAGCAGAAGAGCTTGAAGACGCGGAATCCGTGGCGGTCGCCCAGAAACCGGTGACACGCCGCCAGCCCAAGATAGGGCGCAATGAGCCTTGCCCCTGCGGCTCGGGGAAGAAGTACAAGCAGTGTCACGGCAAATTGGCGTAATTCGTGAGTCGCGAGATAAAATCGGTTACGATTTACGATTCACGGATCGCGATGCACTTCTGAAATGGCCGTCGGCTTAACCGGACTCCCGCAACTTTACCCTGTGTCAGGCATCCGTCTGGGAACCGCCATGGCCAGCGTTCGCAAAAAAGACCGGCGCGATCTGGTCGTGGTTGAATGCATACCGGGCACGCAGGTCGCCGCCACCTTTACGCAAAACCGTTTCTGTGCCGCGCCCGTGACGGTGGCGCGTGAACATCTCGGCAAGGCCAACCCGCGCGCGTTGCTCATCAACACCGGTTGCGCGAATGCCGGTACCGGCGAACCGGGGATCGAGGATGCGCGCGCCTGTTGTGCCGCGTTGGCCAAGCTGATCGGTTGCGATACCAGCGAAGTTCTGCCCTTTTCCACGGGCGTGATCGGCGAGCGACTCCCGCGGGAACGGATTATCGCCGGTTTGCCCGCCTGTCTGGCCAATCTCAATGACAATGGCTGGGCCGAGGCGGCACAGGGCATCATGACCACTGACACCGTGCCCAAGGGCAGTTCACGCAAGACCGGGATCGGTTCGCACACCGTAACGGTGACCGGCATTGCCAAAGGGGCGGGCATGATCCGGCCGGACATGGCGACCATGCTGGCGTTTGTCGCGACCGATGCCGTTGTGACGCCGATGGTGTTGCAAACCTGCGTGCAGACCGCCGTCAATCAATCGTTCAATCGCATCACCGTGGATGGCGACACATCGACCAATGACGCCTGTGTGCTCCTGGCAACGGGAACGGCGGGTCATGCCGCGATCGATCGCGTCGAGAGTGCAGCCTATACGGGTCTCCTGCGTTCAGTAACGGAAGTGTTCATGGAGCTGGCCCAGGCGATTGTGCGCGATGCCGAAGGGGCGACCAAATTCATCACGGTCGAGGTAAGTGGAGGTAAAACCGAAGCGGATTGTCTCGCGGTGGCTTACACCATCGCCCATTCGCCGTTGGTGAAAACGGCGTTCTTCGCCAGCGACCCCAACTGGGGCCGCATTCTTGCCGCGGTCGGGCGCGCACCGATAGCACAGCTCAATGTCGGTAAGGTGACGATTCATCTGAATGAGCTGTGTGTCGTGCGCCACGGTGCTCCGGACGCCGACTACACCGAAGCCAAGGGTCTTGCCGTAATGCGACTCCCTGAGATCCGCATTGAGGTGGAACTGGGCGCCGGTTCGGTGGCCGCGCGTATCTGGACCTCCGATCTGTCGCACGATTATGTCCGTATCAACGCCGAGTACCGAAGCTAATCCACCCCTGCGCGTCGCCGTTGGGATTTTGACCGATGGCGACAAGGTATTCATTGCCCGGCGCGCTCCCGACAGCCATCAAGGCGGCAAGTGGGAATTTCCCGGCGGCAAGATTGAGCCAGGGGAAGATACCCTGGCGGCGCTGAAGCGCGAACTCAAGGAAGAGCTGGGTATTGTCGTGCGGGGCGCCAGGCCCTGGATGCAGGTTGCGCATGCTTATCACGACCGCGATGTGTTGCTCGATGTCTGGCGGGTTACGGACTTTCATGGCGCGCCGCACGGGCGCGAAGGTCAGGAGGCACAATGGATTGCCTGTGCCGAACTTTCCCGTTGTGAATTTCCCGAGGCCGATGCGCCGATCCTGAGAAGACTGTGGTTGCCGCCACTTTATCTGATTACGGATTCACAGCGGTTTGGCGGGGACGAGTTCCTGATTCCACTCGAGCGCGCACTGCGGGCCGGCGCGCGGCTGATACAACTGCGCGAGCCGCATCTGCCGCCTGGCGAGTACCAGGCTTACGCTCGTGAAATCGCCGGTCTTTGCCATCGCTACCGCGCCATCTTGTTGCTCAATGCCGAACCCGAATGGGCGCAGGCGTGCGGTGCGGATGGTGTACACCTCAACAGCCGGCGCCTGATGACATGGCAAAAGCGTCCTTTGGGAAATAAGTACTGGGTCGCGGCTTCGTGCCACAACGCGCAAGAACTGCAACAGGCCAGGCAACTCGAGACGGATTTCGCGGTGCTATCACCGGTGGCCCCGACCGCTTCGCACCCCGATGCGAAGCCGCTGGGCTGGGAGGCTTTTTCACGGCTGTGTGCCGGGGCGAACCTGCCGGTGTATGCGTTAGGCGGTATGCGCGCTCAGGATCTTGGGCGCGCGCGTCACGTGGGCGCCCAGGGGCTGGCAATGGTAAGTGAAATCTGGGGGGCGGATTCGATAGAACAAGCTGTCGCCTCGCTCGCACCGAGCTAGTTTTTCCTTGCTGTCGCCGCGAGCGATAGATACCACTGGTGAATGCGTTCCACTTCCGCCTCAAGTTTTTTTCTGTCTGAATTATTATCGATCACGTCATCCGCTTTTTGCAGACGTTGGGCACGGCTCGCCTGCGCGGACATGATTTTGCGGATTTCCGCTTCACTCATGCCGCTGCGGGCGGCGGTGCGCTGAATTTGCATGTTCTCGTGGGCATCCACGACCAGGATGCGGTTCGTTAAATCCTGAAAACCCGATTCGATCAGTAGCGGTACCACGAGAATGCAGTAAGGCGCGCTGAGTTCGGCCAATTTCTCCTGAGCGGCCGCGCGGATGTGTGGATGCAGGATCGTCTCAAGCCTGCGCCGTTCGTCATCATTATTGAATACGCGCTCACGCAGCCGGTTTCGGTCAATCCGGCGATTTTCATCGAGGATGCCTTCGCCGAAGTCGCGAACGATTTCATCGAACGCCGCTTGTCCGGGTTGACTCAGACGGTGGGCTATTTCATCGGTATCGATCACCGGCACGCCACGCGTGGCGAAAAGCGCGGCAACCGTGGACTTGCCGCTGCCAATGCCTCCGGTAAGACCAATTCGCAGCATGTTGTCGATTCAGACGGTAATGCGGGAAAATTGCAGATAATAACGGGTCAGGGTTTCGCCCCACATGAGCGCGATCCAGCCGGACACGCACAGGAACGGGCCAAACGGAATCGGCACGCGACGGTCGTGGCCGAAAAACAGTATGAAGGCGAGACCCACCACGGCCCCGACCAGCGAGGCCATCAGGATAATCAGCGGCAGGCTTTGCCAACCCAGCCACGCGCCCAACGCCGCGAATAGTTTGAAATCGCCATAACCCATGCCTTCCTTCCCCGTAACCAGCTTGAAAAGTTGGTAAACAAGCCAGAGTGAAACGTAACCGGCGGCCGCACCGATGACTGCCGAGGATATCGGGACATAAACGTTCGTGACATTTAACAGCAGTCCCGCCCACAACAACGGTAGCGTGATGTCATCCGGCAACAGTTGCCGATCGAAGTCGATGAAGGTCAGTGCGATCAGGCTCCATGTCAGGGCCAGGCCGGCCAGTGCGGCAATAGTAAAGCCGAAGTGCCAGGCCACCAGTGCCGAGAAGCAAGCGGTGAGCAATTCAACCGCCGGGTAACGCCATGAGATCGGTTTTCCGCAGTCTGAACATTTTCCTTTAAGCCATAGAAAACTGAGAACGGGAATATTCTCGAGCGCCGTAATGGCATGGTCGCAATGCGGACAACGCGAGCGGGGGACAGCAAGGTCAAATCGCTGAGCTGGTGCGGCGGGTGATTTATCCGGACCGATGATCTCCTGGCATTGACTGCGCCACCGGCGTTCCAGCATGACCGGCAGGCGATGGATCGCGACATTCAGAAAACTGCCGATGGCAAGACCAAAGAGGCCGGCGACCCATGGAAAAGCCGTGGGATAGTTGGCGAAGAAGACAGCGAGTTCGGTCATCGGGCGCCATTATGCCCAAATGCCAAGGAAAAAAGCAGAGCCTGCGACGGGATTAAACCGTGGCCGCCATCTTGAAGATCGGCAGATACATGGCGACGACCAGGCCGCCGATGACGATGCCCAGGAAGGCCATGATAATGGGCTCGAGCAGGCTGGAGAGGCCCGCCACGGCATCATCCACTTCCGCCTCGTAGAAATCGGCGACTTTGCTGAGCATCTTGTCGAGCTCGCCGGATTCCTCGCCGATGGCGACCATTTGCACGACCATGTTGGGGAAAAGGCCGGTGGCATTCATCGCCGTCTGCAGCTGCATACCGGTGCTGACATCGGCTTTGATGGCCAGCGTGCCTAGGTAATAGACATGGTTGCCCGAGGCGCCGGCGACGGAATCCAGCGCCTCAACGAGCGGGACACCGGCGGCGAACATGGTGGCGAGCGTGCGCGAGAACCGGGCGATGGTGGCTTTCTTTACGATGTTGCCCAGCACCGGTGCCTTAAGCAACAGGCGATCGAGGGTGTGATGCATTTTTTCGGAGCGTTTGTAGCTGTAGCTGAGAAACATCACCGCACCGACAATCGTGCCGATAATGGCCCACCACCAATCCTGGAACACTTTAGACAGATTGACGACCATCTTGGTCAGCGCCGGCAAGTCGGCGCCGAAACTGGAGAATAGGCTCTCGAACTGCGGAATGACGAACACCAGCAATACGGCGGTAATGATAAATGCCACGGCGATAACCGCCGTGGGGTAAAACAGGGCTGACTTGATCTTGCCTTTGATGGCCTCGATCTTTTCCTTATAGGTGGCGACCTTATCAAGGATGCCGTCCAGAATACCGGCCTGTTCGCCCGCCTGGACCAGGTTGCAATACAAAGCATCGAAATAAAGTGGAAACTTCCCCAGCGCCGGAGCCAGCGCGGTGCCCGATTCCACGTCCAGCTTGATGGACATGATGACTTCCTGCATGGACGGATTTTCGTGTCCTTTACCGACAATGTCGAAGGACTGGGCGATGGGAATGCCCGACGTCAACATAGTGGCGAGCTGGCGGGTGAACACCGAAATGTCCTTGGGCGTAATTTTCTTTTTGAATTTGAAGGCGGCCTTGCGCTGCTTCGACACCTTGACTGGACTGACACCCTGACGGCGCAGAGTAGCATTCACATAGGCGACACTGGCCGCATCCATGATGCCTTTGACTTTCTTGCCGGATTTATCGACGCCTTCCCACGTGAAGGCATCGTACTTGTGTTTCTTGACCGCCGCTTGTGCCATAGTTTTTTACTCGTTGGTTGCCAGCTCGACTTCGTCAAGACTCGTTACGCCGTCCTTGACCTTTTTCAGACCCGATTGTCGCAGATCGGGAATGCCTTCCTTCTTGGCCTGGATCTCGATATCCAGCTGATTGCCGCCACGCATGATGATGGCGCCAATTTCTTCAGAGACTGGCATCACCTGATAAATACCCACGCGGCCTTTATAGCCGG
This sequence comes from Sulfuricaulis sp., assembly GCA_030650525.1. GTDB lineage: Bacteria > Pseudomonadota > Gammaproteobacteria > Acidiferrobacterales > Sulfurifustaceae > Sulfuricaulis. The sequence goes on along the minus strand of JAUSDQ010000022.1, from coordinate 9,078 downwards.
CGTTGCAAAGATCGCAGCCTACCGCGCCATAAACGATCAGACCGTTTAATTCCTCTTCCTTGAAACCCGCCTTCAACAAAGAATGCCTGGGAACTTCAATTTGTTTTTTGCAGTTTGGACACAGACGTCGCGCCAGACGCTGAGCGATGATCAAGTTTACCGCCGAGGCGATGTTAAACGGCGGCACGCCCATATTGGCGAGACGCGTCAGCGTTGAAGGCGCATCGTTCGTGTGCAGGGTGGAAAGCACCATGTGACCCGTTTGTGCCGCCTTGATCGCGATTTCGGCCGTTTCCAGGTCGCGTATTTCGCCGACCAGGATGATGTCCGGGTCCTGACGCAGGAAGGCACGTAATGCCAGGGGGAAATTCAGTCCGGTCTTCTCGTTAATGTTGACCTGGTTCACGCCTGATAAATTGATTTCCACCGGATCTTCCGCTGTCGAGATGTTATTGTCCGGTGTGTTGAGCATGTTTACCGCCGTGTAGAGCGTGACAGTTTTTCCACTGCCCGTCGGACCGGTGACGAGAACCATGCCGTACGGGCGATTGATGGCTTCAACAAAAAGTTGTTTTTGGAAATCCTCGAATCCTAATTTTTCCACGCCCAATGTCGCGGAGGTTGGGTCAAGGATACGCAGCACAACCTTTTCACCCCACAGAGTTGGCAGCGTGCTGACGCGGAAATCAATCGCGCGGTTTTTCGAAATGCGCATTTTGATACGGCCGTCCTGGGGAATACGCCGTTCCGCAATATCCAGCCGTGAGAGGATCTTCAGGCGCGCTGAAATCCTTCCCGCCAGGGCAATGGGTGGGTTGGCAACTTCATACAAAATGCCGTCCTGGCGATAGCGTACGCGATAAACTTTTTCGTACGGCTCGATATGGATGTCCGAGGCGCCGCGGTTGATGGCATCCATCAGGATCTTGTTGACAAATTTGACTACCGGGGCATCGTTAACGCCTTCCTCACCGCCAGCGGCGCCTTTAGCTGCATCATCCTCGCCGGCGATGATTTCGAGATTTTCCAGACTGTCATCGCCGGACAGATCGGTAAGACTGGTGTCCTGAGCATCCAGGGATTTCTCAATGGCGGCGCCAAGCTTGGCTTCCTCCACCAGAATCGGTTCAGTGCCGAGTCCGGTGTGGAACTTTATTTCATCCAGCGCCTGGAGGTTGGTGGGATCGGAAACGGCAACGTAAAGCCGGGTCCCGCGCTTGAATAATGGCAGGACGCGGTGACGGCGGATGATTTTTTCATCCACCAGCTTGATCGGAGCCATTTCCAGGTCGAGCGAATTGATTTCAAACAGCGGGATGCCAAAATCTTCCGACGCCACCTTGGCGATCGTGGCGCTGTCGAGTTTTTTGCTCTCGACAAGTTGGGTGACAAAAGAGGTTTTCTTGGAAAGTGCTTCCGCCTGGATGCGTTCGGCATCCGTAGGGCTTAGGAGATTGTCGCGCACCAGCCTCAGCGCCAGGCCGCTCAGATTCGTTGCCGTGCTTGCGGTTGCCATAGTGGTGAAATCAGGTAAGCGTCACTGCTTTTGCGCCGGATAAATCAAATATAGTTGAGATAACTGGTCGCGCCAAATCATTTTTCCTCCTGTTTTTACGGTATTTATTGACCATTCCCGTTCATTTCCCAGCGCCCGAATATTGTTATCTCGCAAATTTCCCGCTGATCTTTTCATGCCAGATCTGACCGCCGATACCTTGCTGCGATAACAGCGCCTGGTTGATTCAGTCTTACACGGGGGGTGGCTGTGGTTGTTGCATCCGTTAAGAATAGCTACATTCCTCCTAATCTCCATTTCTGGGTGCAATGCCGAGAAACATCCGGTTGACAAGGTTTTCTATTCTAATTAGAATTGTTCTAAATCGAGCCAGTCGATTGAAATCATTTTTAGATTCATAATCTTATCGTAAATTCGTTAATTGAAGAGGACTAGACCATGGCAAAACTCAAAGGAAGTAAGACTGAAGAAAATCTCAAGGCTGCCTTCGCCGGTGAATCGCAAGCCAATCGCCGTTACCTGTATTTCGCCGCCAAGGCTGACGTGGAAGGCTACAACGATGTCTCCGCCGTTTTTCGTTCCACGGCCGAGGGCGAGACCGGTCATGCACACGGCCACCTGGAATATCTCGAACAATGCGGTGACCCGGCCACGGGCCTGCCGATTGGCGCTACCGGAGACAATCTGAAAGCGGCCATCGCCGGCGAGACCCATGAATATACCGACATGTATCCGGGCATGGCCAAGGCGGCGCGCACCGAGGGCTTCGGTGAGATCGCCGATTGGTTCGAGACCCTGGCCAAGGCCGAACGCTCTCATGCCAACCGATTCCAGAAGGCCCTCGATTCACTCGGCAAGTAAGCTTCACGGTAACACCGGGGCTGGTCAGATCAGCTCCGGTTTTGTTCCGGTCCGCAGGCAAGAAAAAATCCAATGACTCCAGCTACTGACGATAAACGCGAAGGTAGTCTCAAGGCGCCGACGCGTCACGCTCTGGATTGGCGCAATCCTGAATTTTATAAAGAAGCAGCGCTCATGGAAGAGCTCGAGCGCGTCTACGATATCTGTCACGGTTGCCGGCGTTGTGTCAGCCTTTGCAACGCCTTTCCGACATTGTTCGATCTCGTCGACAACTCATCCACGATGGAAGTGGATGGTGTTAAAAAAGAAGACTTTTGGCAGGTGGTGGATCACTGTTATCTCTGCGACCTGTGTTTTATGACGAAATGCCCCTATGTGCCGCCGCATGAATGGAATGTGGATTTTCCGCATCTCATGCTGCGCGCCAAGGCGGTGAAGTTTCGTAACGGCGATGTTAAAACACGCGACAAGCTGCTCACCAATACCGACATGGTCGGCAAGCTCGCCGGCATACCCATCGTCGTCCAGGCGGTGAATGCGTCGAATCGTTCTGGTGCCATGCGCAAGGTGCTCGATAAAGTGCTGGGCGTCCATCCGGAGGCAATACTTCCTCAATATCACAGCGATACTTTTCGCAAACGCGCCAAACGTCGCAAAACCAACGGCAGCGCGGCACTACCGGCCGGGCGCACGCGCGGTAAGGTGGCTTTATTTGCCACGTGTTACGGTAATTACAATGAACCGCACATTGGCGAGGACTGTATCGCCGTCTTCAAGCACAACGATATTCCGGTGACGCTCGCCGAAAAAGAACGCTGCTGCGGTATGCCGAAACTCGAGTTGGGCGATCTCGAAGCGGTGGCGCGCGCCAAGGAGGCGAATATCCCGGTACTGGCGAAACTGGTGGATGAAGGCTGGGATATTGTCGCACCGGTGCCTTCCTGTGTGTTGATGTTCAAACAGGAACTGCCATTGATGTTTCCGGACGATCCCGATGTCATCAAAGTGAAACAGGCCATCTTCGACCCGTTTGAATATTTAATGTTGCGGCACAAAGCGGGCAAGTTGAAAACCGATTTTAGTAAAAATCTCGGCGCCATTGCTTACCATGTTCCCTGCCACCTGCGTGTACAGAACATCGGTCTCAAGACCCGTGAGGTATTGAGCCTCGTACCCGGCACCACGATTGACACCATTGAGCGCTGTTCCGGCCATGACGGCACTTACGCGGTCAAAAGCGAGTTCCACAAGATTTCGATGAAGATCTGCAAACCCGTGGTAACCCGCGTGGAACAATTCAATCCGGACCATTATTCCAGCGACTGCCCGATGGCCGGACATCAAATCGAAAACGGATTGCCGGGCGACAAGAAACCGGAGCACCCGATGTCGTTGCTGCGACTGGCCTATGGCATTTAATGAGAGGTAACAGAAATGAATGCACCGACTTCCGTGAGTGATGGGACTTCCATGAAAAAGCTGACGCGCAACGATCTTTACTCGCTCGAAAAATATGCTGAACTTCGCCCCCAGTTCCGCTCGCAGGTGATGGCGCATAAGCAAAACCGCCAGGTGGCCATCGGCCCGAATGCCACGCTTTACTTTGAAGACCGGCTGACCATGCAGTACCAGGTTCAGGAAATGCTCCGCATCGAGCGTATTTTCGAGGCCGAAGGCGTCAACGAGGAGCTGGCGACCTACAACCCTCTTATCCCGGACGGCAGCAACTGGAAGGCGACTTTCATGATCGAGTTCCCGGACGCGGATGAACGCCGCGAGGCGCTGAAGCGTCTGAAAGGCGTTGAAAACCGGGTCTGGGTTCGGGTCGCGGGTTTCGAACCGGTACACCCGCATGTGGACGAGGACCTGGAGCGCGAAGATGAGGAAAAAACCTCCGCCGTGCATTTCATGCGTTTTGAATTGACCCCCGAGATGGTCAAGGCCGTCAAGCAAGGTGCGGCGATCGCCATGGGTATTGACCACCCGGCGTATACCCACGCTGTGGGCCTGTTGCCCGAGACGGCACGTACTGCATTGGTAGCCGATCTGGCTTAGGTGCTCTCGATCAATGATCTGAAAGGAAGTGAGACGGCAACCCCGAAGAGCAAGCGTAAATTCTGGATGTGACTGTCTGGATATTCAATGTTGTGTGACACAAGGAGGAGTGCTATGACGCAGTCGATAAAAGCCAGTCGTTACTTACCCGCAAAAATATTCGCGGCCATGCTGATCGGTGCGGTGCTGTTGGCGCCCGCCCACGCCGAGGAATCCGGAGGTAAAACCAGTTATGCGCCGGTCGACATCAAGGAGGATTTCGCCAAGACCATGGCGCGCATGAAGGCGGAAAAGCCGAAAGTTATGGCGCGCCAGCAGGACCTGCTAAAGGAACGTTATAACCTCAGCAATCGCCCCGCCAAGGGCGTGACCATGTCCAGCGGGAAACCCATCCAGGAAGGTGTGCGCGCCAAGCTCCCCACGGGCATGACCTGGGACAAGCTGGCCGCCATGAGTCCCGATGAGATCCGACAGAAGGATTTGTGGCCGGCGGGGTTCTTTCCGCTCCCGCATCCCAACCATCCGGAAGGGGGCATGGTCTTCCCACAATTCCACATCGATGAGATCAAAAAACAGGAGGCGCGCGATCTTACCCGCTTCGATCTGGACTTCGACCTGCCGGATCATTTCCTGCCAGAGTTCCCGGCGCCGATGTATCTGACCACGCGACCCGACCTGGGTGATGTCTCCCAGGGAAAACTGGTGACCATCGATAATTACTACGAACTGTTCAATGGGATATTGAACCCCAAGCAGATCGAAGGTCTGCGGCTGCTGGTGACGCCGTTTCCCCAACAGCAGTTCAACCAGACCGAAGACCGGCGTACGGTGCGGCCAAGCCGTGGCGTGGTCTGTTTCGACTGTCACGCCAACGGTCATACCAATGCTGCCACGCATCTGGCGGGCGATGTCCGTCCCCAGCCGTTCCGGCACCGCATCGACACACCCAGCTTGCGCGGCGTGAACATCCAGCGCCTGTTTGGATCGCAGCGCGCGCTGAAATCGGTGGAAGACTTCACCGAGTTCGAACAACGTGCCGCCTATTTCGATGGCGACCCGGTAATCGCCACCAAAAAGGGCGTGAACATTCTGGAGCGCGGCAGTCAGGTGCATTTCATGGCGGAGCTGCAGGAGTTGCTCGACTTTCCGCCTGCGCCCAAACTGGGTATCGACGGCAAGCTCGATGCGCGCAAGGCCAGCGAGTCCGAGAAGCGCGGTCAGGCGGTGTTTTTCGGCAAGGGGCAATGTTCCACCTGCCATATACCGCCGTACTACACCGACAACAGCATGCACAACCTCAAAGTGGAGCGCTTCTTCAAGCCGCGCACCATCAACGGCCGCTTCGCCAACCAGGACGGCCCCATCAAGACCTTCCCGCTGCGCGGAATCAAGGACTCCCCGCCGTATCTGCATGACGATCGTTTGCTGACTCTTGAAGACACGGTGGAGTTCTTTAATCTGATTCTTGAAACCAAGCTGAATGAGCAGGAAAAGAAAGACCTCGTGGACTTTATGCGCGTGCTTTGATGTAAAAGCCAACACGGGCCCGAACGGATGGCATTATTCTTTCGGGCCCGTTTTTATACGCGCTTGTTATAACATATACATGTAAGTGCGCGCGCCGCCCGCGGCTGCGTTCTTGCGTGGAAACCACGAAAGATTATTTCATCAACAAAATTTTCAAACGTTGTCCCGCCTCGAATGGTGCGCCGATCTGCTGTATACTTCGCGCCCGATGCACGGAACCCCTAGGTTTTTTACTTTAAGGATCGGAGACAGCCGCGTCTCCCTCAGTCTGTTATTGGCGGCGATCTTAGCCTTCTCGATCCAGCCCTTGTGCGCGAAGAACGATCCATTTGAGCAGAAAGAATCGTTTGATTTCGATGACAGCCAGGTGGAGAAATGGAAGGAAAGCAAAGTCACCATTCCGTCCTATCCGAATGATCATGATCTTCTTCCGGTATCGATGCCAACTTCTTCAACAGTTAAAATTTATATAGACAGTAAATCCATATCGTGCGCACTGGACCGCGTCGCCCGCTTTACGCTCGTCGTGGAAAGCCCATCAGGCGCCAGAAATGTCTTTTATGACGGTCTGCGTTGTGAAACCCGGGAATACAAAACCTACGCGATCGGTACGGCAAACAATATCCTCACGCCCGTCAAGGATCCGACATGGCAGAGAATTCCCCAGCCTGAATTCAACGCCTTTCGTGATTATATTTATCGCTCCTATGTCTGCGACAAGCATGATTCCGCGCGCACGCCGGAAGATCTGGTACGCCTGATCAAGTACGGACCTTGAGATACCCTTTCCATTTACCATCGACCGGCCAAGTATGAGCGCTATCTACGATTCCTCCGCCATTGAAGTCCTGACCGGTCTCGAGCCGGTGCGCCGCCGTCCGGGCATGTACACCCAGACTGACCGCCCGAACCATCTCGTCCAGGAAGTGGTCGACAACAGCGTGGACGAGGCCATCGCCGGCCACTGCAGCGCCATCGACGTCACCTTGCACACCGACGGTTCGGTCTCGGTCGCGGACAACGGTCGCGGCATGCCGGTCGACAAGCACAAGGAGGAGGGCGTCTCGGGCGTCGAGGTGATCCTCACGCGCCTGCACGCGGGCGCCAAGTTCTCGAACAAAAATTACACCTATTCCGGCGGCCTGCACGGCGTGGGCGTTTCGGTGGTCAACGCGCTGTCGCACAAGCTCGAAGTCACGGTGCGGCGCGACGGCAAGGAATACCGCATGTCCTACGCCGACGGGCAGAAGACCTCGGAATTGAAGGCGGTCGGCAAGGCGGAAAAAGGCGTCACCGGCAGCATCATCCGCTTCTGGCCCGACCCGCAGTTTTTCGACACGGTGAAATTCCACGTCCCGCGCCTGAAACACGTGCTGCGTGCCAAGGCGGTACTGTGTCCGGGTCTGTACATCAGCTTCACGAACGCAGCCGACGCCAAGGACAACGAGGAGTGGCATTACGAGGATGGCCTCACGGATTACCTCAAGACCCAGATCGAAGGCTGGGAATATCTTCCCGCCGAGCCCTTCGTCGGTCACCACAAGGGCGATGACGGCGAAGTGGACTGGGCCATCGTGTGGCTGCCGGAGGGCGGCGAGCCGATCATGGAGAGCTATGTCAATCTCATCCCAACCACGCAGGACGGCACGCATATCAACGGCTTCCGCGCCGGGCTCACCGATGCCATGCGCGAATTCTGCGAGTTCCGCGACCTGCTGCCGCGCGGCGTGAAGCTCGCACCCGAGGACATCTGGGGCAAGTCGAGCTACGTGTTCGCGCTCAAGATGCGCGACCCGCAGTTTTCGGGGCAGACCAAGGAGCGGCTGACCTCGCGCGAGGCCGCTGGTTTAGTGCAAGGCGTGGCCAAGGATACCTTCAGCCTGTGGCTCAACCAGCACGTGGCCGACGCCGAGAAGATCGCGGCGCTCGCGATCGAATCGGCGCAGGAGCGGCAGCGCGCCGATAAAAAGGTTGTGCGCAAGAAAATCGGCACCGGCCCGGCCCTGCCCGGCAAGCTCGCGGATTGCGTCGCCCAGGACCTGTCGCGCACCGAGCTATTCCTGGTCGAGGGCGACTCCGCCGGCGGTTCCGCCAAGCAGGCGCGCGACCGTGAGTTCCAGGCGATCATGCCGCTGCGCGGCAAGATCCTGAACACCTGGGAAGTGGAATCCGCCGAGGTGCTCGGCTCACAGGAAGTGCACGATATTGCGGTCGCGCTCGGAGTCGATCCGGGATCGAGCAATCTCGAAGGCCTGCGTTACGGCAAGGTGTGCATACTCGCTGACGCCGATTCCGACGGCGCGCACATCGCGACACTGCTGTGCGCGCTGTTCGTGCGCCACTTCCGGCCGCTGGTGGCGGATGGCCGCGTGTGCGTCGCCATGCCGCCGCTGTACCGCATCGACGTGGGCAAGGAAATCCATTATGCGCTGGACGACGAAGAGAAGCAGGCGGTGCTCAAGCGCATCGAGACCAACGGCTCGCGCGCCAAGCCGATGGTGACGCGCTTCAAGGGCCTGGGCGAGATGAACCCCGACCAGCTGCGCGTGACCACCATGGACCCGAAGACGCGCCGGCTGGTGCAACTGGAAATCCAGTCCGGCGACAACACCAACAAGCTGCTCGACATGCTGCTCGGCAAGAAACGCGCCTCCGACCGCAAGAGCTGGCTCGAGAAGAACGGCGACAAGGCGGAAGTGATATAAAGCTCACCGCAAAGACGCAAGGAAAATATTTTCATGTAGGGTGTGCTGAGCGGCAGCGAAGCGCACCGAACACGCGGTAACGGTGCGCAACGCTTCGCTTTTGCGCACGCTATGAAAAAGGCAAAACATGGCAAAGAAATCCTCCGGCAAAGAAAACGGCGCAAAAAAGAAAGCGCCATCCACGCGCGGCAAGGCGCGACCGATCGCGCGTCCGCGCGCCGCCTCGATCGAGCGCCTGCCGCTCGCCGCCTTCACCGAAAAGGCGTACCTGGATTATTCCATGTACGTCATCCTCGACCGCGCGCTACCGAACATCTGCGACGGCCTGAAACCCGTGCAGCGGCGCATCATCTACGCCATGTCGGAGCTCGGTCTCAACGCTGCCTCCAAGCACAAGAAATCGGCGCGCACCGT
>JAUSDQ010000020.1 GCA_030650525.1 Sulfuricaulis sp. | reverse complement strand
ACCCGGCCTACGAGCACGACGCATGCGGTGTCGGCTTTGTGGTGGACATCAAGGGTCGCCGGTCGCACAAGATTGTCACCCAGGCACTGACGATTCTGCGTAACCTCATGCATCGTGGCGCCTGCGGCTGCGAGGAGAATACCGGCGACGGGGCGGGTATCCTGATTCAAATTCCGCACGCTTTTTTACAACGCGAGTGTGGCAAGTTGGGTATCGCGCTTCCCGCGCCCGGTCACTACGGCACCGGACATATTTTTTTGCCGCGCGACACGGCCGAGGCCAGCCACTGCCAGGACCGACTGGCGGCCATCGTGCGCGAGGAAGGACAAACGCTGCTGGGTTGGCGCGATGTTCCCATAGACGATGCTTCGATCGGTCCGTCCGCTTGCGCGGCGGAACCGGCCTTCCGGCAGGTCTTTATCGGGCGCGCCGCCGGCATCGCCGACGATCAGACCTTTGAACGCAAGCTTTACGTCATCCGCAAGCGCATCGAGCATGCCATCTGGAATTCCGACCTGACACAGCGCGCGCAGTTTTACATTCCGAGTCTTTCGGCGCGCACCTTGATCTTCAAGGGCATGCTCACGCCGACCCAGGTCGAGCTGCTGTTTCCCGACCTGTCCGATCCGGCGGTGGAGTCGGCGCTGGCGCTGGTGCACTCGCGATTCTCGACCAACACCTTCCCGTCGTGGCCGCTGGCGCATCCGTATCGCTACATCGCCCACAACGGCGAGATCAACACGCTGCGCGGCAACATCAACTGGATGCGTGCGCGCGAGGCGCTGTGCGCGTCGCCGCTGTTCGGTGACGACCTGAAGAAAATCCTCCCGATCGTGATGGAAGGCGGTTCGGACTCGGCCACCTTCGACAACGTGCTCGAATTTCTGCACATGGCGGGGCGCGAACTGCCGCACGCCGTGCTGATGATGATCCCGGAGGCCTGGAGCGGGCACGAGATGATGGACGAGGACCGCAAGGCGTTTTACGAATATCACGGTTGCTTGATGGAGCCGTGGGACGGCCCGGCCTCGATCGCCTTCACCGACGGCGCCGTCATCGGTGCCGTGCTCGACCGCAACGGCCTGCGCCCGTCGCGCTATTACGTCACCAAGGACGGTCTGGTAGTCATGGCCTCCGAGGTCGGCGTGCTCGACATCCCGCCGGAGAACGTGCTCATCAAGGAACGCCTGCATCCGGGCCGCATTTTTCTGGTGGACACGCGCGAGGGTCGCATCATCGACGATGCCGAACTCAAGAAGCGCTACACCGCGGCGCAGCCGTACCGGGAATGGCTGAGGCAGAATCTGGTCCCGCTCGATCAATTGCCGAGGCCGCCGCAGGTGCCGGAGCCGGACCATGCGACCGTGCGGCAACGCCAGCAGGCCTTCGGCTATACCCACGAAGACCTGCGTATCCTCATGGCACCGATGGCGCAGAACGGCGAGGAGCCGGTGGGCTCGATGGGCAACGACGCGGCGCTGGCGGTGTTGTCGGACAAACCGCGCGTGCTGTATGACTATTTCAAGCAACTGTTCGCGCAGGTGACCAATCCGCCGCTGGATGCGATCCGCGAGGAACTGGTCACGCAGATTGAAACACCGCTCGGCCCCGAGGGTAATCTGCTCAAGCCGGGTCCGGAAAGCTGCCGGATGCTGAAGCTCAAGACGCCGATCCTGAGCAACGAGGAGCTGGCGAAGATCCGCCACCTCGATCGCCCCGGCTTCAAGACCATGACGCTGCCCATGTTGTTCCCGGCCGGTTCGGACGGGCCGGGGTTGGCGCGCGCGTTGGAAGAATTGTGCCAGCAGGCGAGCGCGGCGATCTCCCAGGGCTGCACCTTTATTGTTCTGTCCGACCGTGGCGTGGACGCGCAGCACATGCCGATGCCGGCGTTGCTGGCTACGTCCGGGGTACATCATCACCTGGTGCGCGCGGGTACGCGCGTGAAGGTCGGCCTAATCGTCGAATCCGGCGAGCCGCGCGAAACGCACCACATGGCGCTGCTGCTGGGCTACGGCGCGGGCGCGGTGAATCCGTATCTGGCCTTCGAGACACTCGACGACATGATTCGCCAGGGCCTGCTCAATGGCGTGGATTCCGCGACGGCGATCAAGAATTACATCAAGGCGCTCAATAAAGGCGTGGTGAAGGCCATTTCCAAGATGGGCATCTCCACCATACAGTCTTATCGCGGCGCGCAGATTTTCGAGGCCATCGGTCTCGACAAGGCGTTTGTCGACAAGTACTTCACCTGGACCGCCTCGCGTGTCGGCGGCATCGGCATCGGCGTCGTGGCGCAGGAATCTTCACTGCGTCATCACCGCGCCTATCCCGACCGGCCGGTGGGTCCGCCGGAGCTCGACTGGGGCGGGCATTACCAGTGGCGCCGCGACGGCGAGTACCACATGCTCAATCCCGATACGATCGCGAAGCTGCAGCAGGCCACGCGCGCCAACTCCTACGCGCTGTTCAAGGAATTCTCCCGCGCCTGCGACAACGGCGCGCAACATCTCGCCACCCTGCGCGGGCTCATGGAATTCAAGCAGGCCGACCGGCCCATCCCGATCGAGGAGGTGGAATCCGTTGAGTCCATCATGCGGCGCTTTGCGACCGGCGCCATGTCCTATGGCTCGATCAGCCAGGAGGCACACGAGTCGCTCGCCATCGCCATGAACCGTATCGGCGCCCGCTCCAACTGCGGCGAAGGCGGTGAGGATCCCGATCGTTACGGGACCGTGCGCAATTCACGCGTCAAACAGGTGGCCTCGGGCCGCTTCGGTGTGACCAGCCATTATCTGGTCAACGCCACCGACCTGCAGATCAAGATGGCGCAGGGTGCCAAGCCCGGCGAGGGCGGGCAGCTGCCCGGACACAAGGTTTATCCCTGGATCGCCAAGGTGCGTTACTCGACGCCCGGTGTCGGCCTGATTTCACCGCCGCCGCATCACGACATTTATTCGATCGAGGATCTGGCGCAGCTGATTCACGATCTGAAGAACGCCAATCGCGCGGCGCGCATTCACGTGAAACTCGTCTCCGAGGTCGGCGTGGGTACGGTCGCCGCCGGCGTCGCCAAGGCCCATGCCGACGTGGTGCTGATCTCCGGCCACGACGGCGGCACTGGCGCGAGCCCGCTGACCTCGATCAAGCACGCCGGCCTGCCGTGGGAGCTGGGACTTGCCGAGACCCAGCAGGTGCTGGTGATGAACAAGCTGCGCGACCGCATCGTGGTGCAGGTGGACGGCCAGCTGAAGACCGGCCGCGACGTGGTGATCGCGGCGCTGCTGGGCGCGGAGGAATTCGGTTTCGCCATCGCCCCGCTGGTGGTGCTTGGCTGCATCATGATGCGCGTGTGTCACCTGAATACCTGCCCGGTCGGGATCGCCACCCAGGACCCGGAGCTGCGCAAGAAATTCACCGGCGATCCCGCGCACGTCGAGAACTTCTTCCGCTTCGTCGCGCTGGAGGCGCGCGAATGGATGGCGCTGCTGGGTTTCCGCACCATGGACGAAATGATCGGTCGCGTGGACCGTCTCAATGTCAAAAAGGCCGTGGATCACTGGAAGGCGCGCGGTCTCGATTTCGCGCAGATCCTGTACCAGCCGCCGGCTGGCCCGGATGTGGCCGTCCGCCAAGTGCGCGCCCAGGATCACGGGCTCGAAAGCTCGCTCGACATGACCACCATTCTGCCGCTCTGTCGCGAAGCGCTGGAATCGAAGCAAGCCGTGGACATCATCCTGCCGATCCGCAACGTCAACCGCACCGTGGGCACGATACTCGGCAGCGAGGTGAGCCGGCGCTACGGCGCCGCGGGTCTGCCCGAGGACACGATCCGCATCCATTTCAACGGCTCCGCCGGCCAGAGCTTCGGCGCATTTCTGCCGAACGGTATTACCTTTACGCTTGAGGGCGACGCCAATGACTATATCGGCAAGGGGCTGTCCGGCGGCAAGCTGATTGTCTATCCGCCGCGTCAGGCAACCTTCGTGCCGGAGGAGAACATCCTGATCGGCAACGTCGCGCTGTACGGCGCCACCGCCGGCGAGGCCTATTTCCGCGGCGTCGCGGGCGAACGTTTCGGCGTGCGCAATTCCGGCGCGCATACGGTGGTGGAAGGCGTGGGTGACCACGGCTGCGAATACATGACCGGCGGGCGCGTGCTCGTGATCGGCTCCACCGGCCGCAACTTCGCGGCCGGCATGTCCGGCGGCGTGGCTTACGTGCTGGATAGCCAAGGCGATTTCAAGCGCCGTTGCAATCTGGCCATGGTCGATATCGATCCCATGACCGCCGCCGAGGACGTGGAACTGGTGAAGGAACTGCTCAAGCGCCATGTTCGCTACACTGGCAGCACCGTCGCGGAAAAAATTCTTGCCGGCTGGAAGACCACGCACGTGAAATTCGTGAAGGTCACGCCCAAGGACTATAAGCGCGTGCTCGCGGCCATTTCCAAGGCACGCCAGAGCGGCATCTCCGAAGAACAGGCGGTGATGGAAGCGGCACATGGGTAAGATCACCGGTTTTATCGAGTTTCACCGCACTAAGCAGCCCTACCGTCCCGTCGCCGAACGGGTGCGCGACTGGCAGCAGGTCATGCGCCCGCTGCCCGAGAACGAACTCAAGCAGCAGGGCGCGCGCTGCATGGATTGCGGCATTCCGTTCTGCCACCAAGGCTGCCCGCTCGGCAACATCATCCCCGACTGGAACGATCTGGTTTATCGCGGCCACTGGCAGGAGGCGATCGACCGCCTGCACGCGACCAACAACTTCCCGGACTTCACCGGCACGTTGTGCCCGGCGCCGTGCGAGGGCGCGTGCGTGCTCGGCATTAACGACGATCCGGTGACGATCAAGGCGATCGAACTCGCCATTATCGACCGTGCCTTCCAAGAAGGCTGGATCAAACCCGAGCCGCCGCAGGTACTCACGGGAAAGAAAGTCGCCATCGTCGGCTCCGGTCCCGCCGGCCTCGCGGGCGCGCAGCAGCTGCGGCGCGCGGGCCACGAGGTCACCGTGTTCGAACGCGATGACCGCATCGGCGGGCTGCTGCGTTACGGCATTCCCGAATTCAAGATGGAAAAGAAAGTGCTCGACCGGCGGCTCGAGCAGATGCAGGCCGAAGGCGTGGTGTTCAAGCCGAACGCGCACATCGGTGTGAACCTGCCGGTGGAAGAACTGCGAAAGAATTTTGACGCCATCCTGCTGTCCGGCGGTGCGTGCGCGTCGCGCGATCTCAAAATTCCGGGGCGTGATTTAAACGGCGTGTATTTTGCGATGGAGTACCTCACGCAATCGAACCGCCGCTGCGAAGGCGACACGGTCGCGGCGGACCGCGAAATCACCGCCCAGGGTAAACACGTCATCATTATCGGTGGCGGCGACACCGGCGCCGATTGTCTGGGTACCGCGAATCGTCAGGGCGCGCAGCGCGTGCACCAGCTGGAAATCATGCCACGCCCGCCGGAGCACCGCGCCGCGGACAATCCGTGGCCGCAGTATCCGTATGTTTATCGCGTCACCTCGGCGCACGAAGAAGGCGTCGAACGGGTCTATTCGGTTTCGACCAAACGTTTTATCGGTGACGATCACGGCCGTCTCAAGGCGCTCGAACTGGTCAAAGTGGAGCTGATCCGCGACGGCGGTCGCGTGAGCTTCAAGGAAGTCACGGGCAGCGAGTTCACGCTGCCCTGTGAGCTGGCGTTGCTGGCCATGGGGTTCACCGGTCCGGAAAAACCGGGCATGCTGGAGAGTCTCGGCGTGAAGCTCACCGAGCGCGGCAACGTGTGGCGCGACGACAACTGGATGACCAGCGTTCCCGGCGTGTTCACCGCCGGCGACATGCAGCGCGGCCAGTCGCTGATCGTCTGGGCCATCGCCGAGGCGCGCTCGGCGGCGCGCGGCATCGACAAGTACCTGACGGGCGCCTCCGACCTTCCCGCGCCGCTCTAAGACGTTCTCACCGCAGCAAAATAAAAACCTTTGCGCTCTTTGCGCCTTTGCGGTGAAATCTCTTTATGACAGAACTTAAGAACGACAGATTATTGCGCGCGCTGCTGCGCCAGCCCGTGGACGTGACCCCGGTGTGGATCATGCGCCAGGCCGGACGGTATTTGCCCGAATACCGTGCCGTGCGCGATAAGGCCGGCGACTTCATGACGCTGTGTATGACCCCGGAACTGGCCTGTGAAGTCACGCTCCAACCGTTAAGACGTTTCCCGCTGGATGCCGCGATTTTGTTCTCCGACATTCTCACCATCCCCGACGCCATGGGGCTGGGGCTTTATTTTACCGAAGGTGAAGGGCCGCGATTCAAGAAACCCGTGCGTACGGTTGCCGATGTTAACGCGCTGTCAGTGCCGGACCCCGAGGTCGATCTGGGTTATGTCATGGACACCGTGCGTCTGGCGCGGCGTGAGCTCGCCGGGAGCGTGCCGCTCATTGGATTTGCCGGCAGCCCCTGGACGCTCGCGACCTACATGGTCGAGGGCGGCGGCGGCAAGGATTTCGCACACGTCAAATCCATGATGTTCGATCAGCCGTTGCTGATGCACCGGTTGCTGGATGTGCTGGCGCGGGCGGTGATCGCCTATCTTAACGCCCAAGTCGCGGCCGGGGCGCAGGCGCTGATGGTGTTCGATACCTGGGGCGGGGTGCTTACGCCCCGGGACTACCGTGAATTTTCGTTAAGATACATGGAACAAATCGTCCGCGGCCTCACGCGTGAACATGAAGGCCGGCGGGTGCCGGTGATCCTTTTCACCAAGAACGGCGGTCAGTGGCTCGAGACGATGGCGGATTCCGGCGCCGACGCGCTGGGCATCGACTGGACCACCGATATCGGCGACGCCCGCGCGCGCGTGGGTAAGCGGGCGGCGCTCCAGGGCAACATGGACCCGTCCATGCTGTATGCCTCGGCGGAACGTATCCGCCAGGAAGTGGGAACCGTACTTGCCAGCTACGGGCAGGGCAGCGGCCACGTCTTCAATCTCGGACACGGTATTCATCAACATGTCGATCCAGAAAAAGTTGCCGTGGTCGTCGACGCGGTACATGAATTGAGCCGCCCCTACCATCAGGGTTAGTGCACATGGACCACGGCCGCTGCCCGTTCGAGAAGGCCATCCTGAGCGCCCAGTGCGCCTGTGAGTTGGCCAGCCGTTATTCCGTGGCCGAGCAGATCGGGGTGGAATGCCGCTCCGAATTGGCCCGCAACAATTGCGCTATATTGCTGGGCATTATGCGCGAGCGCGCGCGGTTTGCCCTCAAGGTGACGGATACCTCCGAGCTGCTGCCGTTTGGCAAGGAAATGAAGGTCATGATCGGCGGGCTGATCGGCCTGCAGCGACTCATGACGGCGGAAGCGGGTGCCGCCGCCCGGGTCACGAATATCCATGCACTGGTGCAACAGGCCCAGCAGGTTTACGGTTCTCTGGGAACTTTGCCCTATCAGGAAATCGTTAAATCCATTGCCGCGTTCCAGGGCAAGCGTCGCGGCCAAGCGCCAGCGCGCTGATTTCCGCCTCAGCCGGGTTATTCGATGTCGCTGATAAGTATCTGATGTGCAGAGATATTGCCGTGCCCAGGCACATAGCGCGCGTTGTTATTTGGAATGGGCGCGAGTAGATTGGCGTCTCTTAGCTATATAAGGACGCTTGGCTTCGAATAATGTAAAGGTTGCTGTTTCTGCGGCCGCCCCTCAGGGACGCGGTGTCTGTGCCGCGCACCAACTCGGCGGTGTGTAGACAGAGTCATACGCCGCTGCGGAAACGGAGGTGGGGAAAGTGGTGCAGAACGAACCCGAAGCGGATCGGGCTTCCGCTTCGAAAAAGATGCTCACCTTGCTGGATGGGCTGAGGCGGACCCCCGTGGGTACCGTCATTTACGACCAGATCGCGCGCCTCGTGGAAGAGCAGGAGGGGGTGCAGTCCAAGGTTGACCATACCTATGCCTCGTTGCTGCACCTGCTGCTCGATACCTACGCACGCGATCCCTCCGCCGACCATATCACTCGCATCAATGCGCGTCTGATCCAGTTGCGCCGCTCCGCGTCCGCCGCTACCGGCGATTCCTCGAAAATGCTGGAGGAGAAAATCCAGAGGGCCGCGGTCAGCTTTGGCGCCGACGAGGCAAGTCCGGTTGCGGAAAAGGCCAAACCGGCGCCCAGTCCGGTTCCCCCGGCGCCAGCGACACCGGGTGAAACAGCGGATACTTCACCTCAGGCCGAGCACCGCGTCGATTCGGCTTATCGCCTGCATCTCGACCGCCAGCGTGACGAGATCGATAAACTGCAGGCAGCGCTCGCCAAGAGCGTGCTCGAGGCGATTACCCAGAACCGCGAGTTCGGTGCGTTGTTGCAAATCGAGTTGCGGGCGCTGCAGCAGGCGGAAGGGGAGAACGAGATTGAACAGCTGCGGAAAATCCTAATCGGCGGTCTGGAAGAGCTGATCAGCGGGCAGCATTCACTCAACACCAAGTTGCACCGCACCGGCAGTTATCTCAAGTTCATCAAAGACGACAGTGTGCGGCTGCACAATGAATTGAACAAGGTTCGGCTGCTTTCGCTCAGTGACGAATTCACCGGTCTGCCCAACCGGCGCGCCTTTATGCGCCGGCTGGAAGACGAGATCAGCCGCGCCCAGCGTTACGGGTCATCGCTCGCGCTCGCCATGATCGACCTTGACGAATTCAAGGCCATCAATGACGTGCACGGCCACGGCGCCGGCGATGCTATTTTGCGTTGTTACAGCACCGAAGCGCTGACGGTGCTGCGCCATCACGATATGGTCGCGCGCTACGGCGGTGAAGAATTCGCCGTATTGCTGCCCAACACCAATCAAGACGGCGCCGTCGCCGCCATCAACAAGGTGAAGCTCCGTGCGCTGCAGGTCCGTTGCGATTATCAGGGTAAGAAGTTTCCGCTACCCACTTTCTCCACCGGTATTGCCATTTATTCACCCGGGGAATCCCATACGGATCTTATTGACCGCTCCGACCGCGCCCTGTATCGCGCCAAAAGGCTGGGCCGCAACCGTACAGAAGTGGAATCGACCGTTTCCCCGCCAATCCAGCCCCCGGGCGTGACCAAGGGCAATAACGCGTAATTCACCCTGTTTTGCATGCCCGGCTCCGTAGGCGTGCTTGCACGCGCCGCTCCTGGGTTGTGAACCGGGGGTCTGACGACTAATCTCCTTAAATACAGGTCATTTTGTACCTGTCAATCTTTAGGAGACTGGTTTGGCGGATACCAAGACTTCTGCAGATCCGTCGTTGCTGCAAAGCCTCAAGCACCATCTGGAAGGCCTGAAACGCACCGAACACGGTCTTATCCTCTACAACCAGATCCAGCGCGGATTGCAGAGCTACGGCGACCAGGACGGGCGGATCGAACTCGTCTTTGTGACCTTCCTGCATGCATTGCTGGGGAAATATGCCACGAACCCGGCGTGCGATCCCGCTACGCGCGTCAAGGCGCGGCTTATCCAGCAGCGCTTGACGCTTTATTTACCCGATAAGCCGGTGGCGGCAGCTGTGCCACCGGCTCCACCGGCGCCTATTAAGGAACCGAAGTTTCACAAACCGCCACCGCGGGAATCCAAACCCGCGGCGTCACCGCCTCCACCCCCGATAGTGAAGCCACCGCCACCGGCTGTTGTCGCACCGGTAGCCGAAGTCAAACCGCCGCCAGTCGTCGAAGTAACGCCGCTCCCACCGCAGGAGCCTGAGCCGGTGACGCGGCTGGAGAAGATCGAGGCCCTCGGAGACGCGCTCGCGGAAAAGGTGACGGCGAGTATCGCGGTCGACAAGCAGTTCGGCGAGCTGCTGGAAAATGAGCGCGCGACCATAGCGGGCATGGAAAGCCCGCTCGGCGAGTTCAATGACATGAAGCAGATTCTGGTCAAGGGTTTGAATGAGCTGATCGAAGAGCGCCAGGCGCTGATCGAAAAGCTCTCGAGTGCCGGCGAATATTTAAAGGCGGTGGAATCGGACCGCGAACGTCTGCGCCAGGAACTGGGAAAGGCGCGCAAGCACGGCATGAGCGACGAGTTGACCGGCCTGCCCAATCGCGACGTGTTCATCAAACAGCTCGAGTCCGAGATTGGCCGCGTGAAGCGCTACGGGTTTTCGCTCGCGCTGGCGGTGATCGACGTCGACAATCTCGAGGCCGTCAACAAGCGTTACGGGCGCGCCGCCGGGGACGCCGTGCTGCGCTGCTATGCCGGCGAAATCCTCTCCAAGTTCCGCACCTACGACTTGGTGGCGCGCTATAGCGGTGACGGTTTTGCCGTGCTGTTTCCGAACACGCAGAAGGACGGCGCCATGCACGCGCTGGAAAAAGCACGTAAGACCGCCACCAGTACGTTCATTCATCATGAAGGCAAAAATATTCCGCTGCCCAGTTTTTCGAGCGTGCTGACGCAATATGCCGCCGGTGAGCCGGCGGCCAGTTTGCTCAAGCGCGCCGACGATACCCTGATCCAGGCCAAGGAAGGCGGCTTTAACCGCATGGTCGTGGCACTCCCGACGAGCTAGCCACATTCGCCGACGCAGGTTCTGGTCGACCCCAAGATGATCGGTTACTATGGCGCCGTCATTTTATGGAGGAGAAGAGACCATGCGTTTTCGTTTATTTCTGGCAGCAGTAACAGCAAGTTTCAGCATCCCGGTTCTGGCGGATGCCGTCGATATCAACCTCAACAATGACAGTATTCAGGCGACTTACGCCACCAACTGGCGGGCTGCGGAATTCAATGTGGGTTTGCTGTCCAATACCGACAAAAACGATTGGGTCGCCAGCATCGGTTTGCTCGCCCTGGGCGAGCAACAGACCGGCGGGTCACGCACCGAGGGCGGCCTGGGCGGGAAAATTTACGTGGCCGATGTTCAGAACAAAGATGTCCTGGCACTCGGCCTGGGTGGCCAGTTCCGGGTGTTCCCGAACAACGGGCCGATCGGAATCGGCGGCTACGCCTATTATGCCCCGGATATCGTTACCGCGATGGACGGCAAGAAATTCTGGGAATGGGGCGCGCGCGTCGAGTTCGAGATGGTCAAGAAGACCGCCAATATCTATCTCGGCTATCGCAAGGTCCGGACCGATCTCGACAACAACTCGAATGTGACCATCGATTCCGGTGGCCACGTGGGCGTGAGAATCAGTTTCTAACCCTAGCTTGTTATTTCGCGCGAGGGCGCGATCGTCCGGGAGGTTTCCCGCGTCGCCATGAACAGCCTCTGGAACGACAAGGAAGCCGCTCAATTCCCGGGCGATCTCGGTTTGCGCGTCTATACCTCGCGCCTGCTCGGGCGCGACCCGTCGCTGGTGCTGCACGGCGGCGGTAACACCTCGGTCAAAATCACGGAAAAGAATATCCTCGGCGAAGACGAGACCCTGCTGTATGTCAAAGGCAGCGGCTGGGATCTGGAGCATATCGAGGCCGCCGGTTTCTCACCGGTACGTATCGATCATCTGCTCAAGCTGGCAAAACTGAGAACCTTGTCGGACCCGCAGATGGTCAACGAATTGCGCACCCACATGACGCGCGCCGCGGCGCCCACGCCTTCCGTCGAAGCCATTCTGCACGCGATACTTCCCTTTCAGTACGTGGACCACACCCATGCCGATGCCGTGATCGCCATCACCAACACCGCCCATGGCCTGGCGCGCATCCGCGAGATTTACGGCGACAATGTGGTCGTCATTCCCTACGTGATGCCCGGATTCGATCTGGCGCGCCGTTGTGCCGAGCACTTTGCCGCCGAGGCGAAAAAGAACACCATCGGCATGGTGCTGCTGAATCACGGCATATTTTCTTTCGGGCGCAGCGCGCAGGAATCCTACGAGCGCATGATCGATCTCGTCACCTGGGCGGAAAATTATCTGGCCAAATACAAGGCCTGGACGATACCGATCCCGGCGGAGAAACCCGTGGCGCAACCGCTGCGCCAGGAGCTGGCCTGCTTGCGGCGCGAGCT
Source organism: Sulfuricaulis sp. (assembly GCA_030650525.1). GTDB lineage: Bacteria > Pseudomonadota > Gammaproteobacteria > Acidiferrobacterales > Sulfurifustaceae > Sulfuricaulis. Next base: position 3,198 of record JAUSDQ010000020.1, on the reverse strand, counting down.
GTCCGCCACGGCCGGATTTCCCGTGATCCTAGCCATGCACGAGGACGCCGCGAGCCTGGCGTTTGCGCGCCGCGCGGACGTCGCGACCATCTCGCAGCTCGGGCCGGCGACACCGGACCACGTGATCCGCACCAAACGCCTGCCGATGATCGGGCGTGACGTGCCGGCCTATGTCGCGGCCTACAAAAAATATTTCAACGAGCATGCGCCCCGGGCCCGTGAACCCAAGACCATGCTCGATCCCGCGCCGCGCGTGATCCTCGATCCCGACTTTGGCGTGGCCACCGTCGGGCGCAGCGCCAAGGATGCCGCCATCGCTTACGACCTATACGTCCATACCATGGAGATCATCCAGCGCGCCACCGCGCTCGGAGGCTATCAAGCGCTTCCGGCCAAGGACATTTTCGATGTTGAATACTGGGATCTGGAGCAGGCCAAGCTCAAAGGCGGTGGCAAGCCAGCGGTGTTCTCGGGAGAAGTCGCGCTCGTTACCGGCGCCGCCTCCGGCATCGGCAAGGCCAGCGTGGATTCGCTGCTCGCGCGCGGTGCGGCCGTGGTCGGGCTCGACATCAATCCCAGTATTACCGGTCTATACAACCGCCCCGATTATCTCGGGCTGGTTGGCGACGTGACCGATGAGCAACAACTCACCGCGGCGCTGGAAAAAACCGCGCGCGCCTTCGGCGGGCTCGACATGCTGATCCTGAACGCCGGCATTTTCCCACCCGGTTGCCGCATCGATGCCTTGACCACGGCGGAATGGCAGAAAGTGCTGCACATCAATCTGGACTCGAACTTCATGCTCATGCGCGAGGCCCATCCCCTGCTCAAGCTCGCGCCCCAGGGCGGACGCGTGGTGGTGATCGGTTCGAAGAATGTTCCCGCGCCCGGCCCGGGTGCCGTGGCCTATTCGGCTTCGAAAGCCGCGCTCAACCAACTCGCGCGCGTGGCCGCGCTCGAATGGGGCGCGGACAACATCCGCATCAATTCGCTGCATCCGAACGCCGTGTTCGACACCGGCATCTGGACCGACGAAGTCCTCGCTGCGCGCGCCAAGCACTATGGCCTCACGGTCGAGCAGTACAAGAAGAACAACGTGCTGAAAACCGAAGTCACCAGCCGCGACGTCGCCGAACTCGCCGCCGAAATGTGCGGCCCGCTGTTCGCCAAGACCACCGCCGCGCAGGTGCCGGTGGACGGCGGGAATGAGCGGGTAATTTAGGTGCGGTTTGACATACTGAATACGGAACCTATAATGGTGCTAAATCCAGTACTAAGAAAGGTGCACCATGAAAACGATTCCGGCCCAGGAAATTAAGCGCCGCGGATTATCCGCGCTCGACAAAGACCTGAAAGAAGGCGCGGTGCATGTCATCAAGAACAACCGCCCGCAATATGTCGTGCTCTCGGAGGCACGTTATCAGGAATTCCTCGCCGCCGAGGAAGAGGCGCATTACGCCCGCGTCCGCGAATCGCTGGAAGACGTCAAGGCGGGGCGCGTGCGCCGCGGCAGCGCGAAGGACCTGATCAAGGAACTCGGTCTGGAAGACTGATGTACCGGTTAGTCTGGACCGCCCGGTTTACGCGCGCCGCCAAAAAGTTTGCGCAAGCCCACCCCGACCTCCGCCCACGCCTCGCGCAGATTCTGCGCGATCTCGAAAGCGATCCGTTGCAGCCGCCTCTGCGGCTGCACCCCCTCAAAGGCAAGTTGCAGGGACTGCATGCTGTCAGTGTTACGTACGGTTACCGTATTACCCTGACACTCAAGGTGACGAAAAAGGAAATTATTCTGCTCGATGTAGGCAGCCATGATGAGATGTATGGATAAAAGTCAGGGATGATTTCCGAAATGCGTTGCCCGCTGTTCGCCAAAACCACCGCCGCGCAGGTGCCGGTGGATGGCGGGAATGAGCGGGTAATATAAGAATTTGGAACCGCAGATAAGCGCAGATTAACGCGGATCAGCTTACATGTAGGGCGGGTTAGCGCCGGTTTCTGGCGCGTAACCCGCCGAACACACTGAGCGCGTGACTTCTATGCTGGGTTTGGGATTCTGTTTTAGGCCCTACTAAAATGAATCAAGCGTTAATGTTTTGAGTGAGTTATGACAATCCGTAATACGGATATACAGTATTATGTCGCCTTATAAAGCGACATTTTAGGTCGTCTACTTCAAGTTAAGACTCCAATGGCTTCTTGGTTCAAAGCTAAGCACCCTCGAAATATTCTGACTGGATACCACAAGCCAATTGGTCAACTCGTCGTTCGCTGGAATTTCACAGAGCTCTATCTGCAGAGCATAATTTGGCACATCTGGGGTATCAAAGATCCTAAAGTTGCACGATTGCTCACATGGGACCTCAGTGCCGTATCGAAAGTTGAGCTATTTCAGCACCTGGTCTCGCGCTGGATAGCCGACCCGACCGATCAAGCCGAGTTAAAGGCAATCGCGAAAGACGCAGAGTCGTTAAGGGTCAAAAGAAATCGAGTGGCTCATGGCATTTGGGGATACAAACCTGGAGAACGAAAGAAGTTGCGTTTGTTTCAAATCAAGCGCGAAACACGCATTCTCCCTAAAGCTGAGGTTGTGTCTGTCGCTGACGTGAAAGCATGGGCCGATGAAATTGATAAGCTGAATGTACGGCTAGTCAAATTCCATAGGAAACTCGGGGCGCCGTTACCGTGAGCGAGTCGAGCCCTAACAACGTCATCAACGCGGACAGTGAAAAGCGGCGCGCCTTCATCGCCCCGCTTTTCACTGCCGGTTATGGCGAACGTTATCTGTTTCCAACTTACCCCTAAATTATTTTTCCGGCCCAGTCCAACACCGTCAGCACCCGCGGCACCAGTAACCCTCGAGCGGCGTCGTATTCCAGCCAGCGGAATTCCTCGTGCTCCGGTTTGCCGAGTTCGGCGCTGACGGGGAGACTCACGTCGCCGTCGTGCGATTCCGCGAGGTAATAACGCGCGATCTTGTTTTTGCCGTAAGGCTCGGTTTCCGTGAACGCGTGTCCCCAGCGGAAATGGAGCTGGACCAGCATTGTTTCCTCCTCGGTCTCGCGGATGGCGGCGGCGAGCGGGTCTTCGCCGGGTTCGACCATACCCTTGGGAAAATCCCAGTAGTCGCGGACGCGCAGCAGCAGGTAACGATACTGGTCGTCGAAGCGCCGGACGACGACTACGCCGGCGGAAAGGATG
>JAUSDQ010000008.1 GCA_030650525.1 Sulfuricaulis sp. | reverse complement strand
CACGGGCGTCGGCCACCAGTTTGCGCGCCAGCAGGAACAGAAAGAGCAGTGAGGCAAAACCCGCGACGAAAATCGCCGTGCGGATGCCGGCGCGCTGCTCGGCCAGGCCGGAGTAAGCTTGCACCAGATCTCTTGATTTATTGAGCAGCGGGTCGGACTGGTCGAACACCGTCTGGCTGGCGCGCTGGGAGACGAACAGTTCCGCCGCATTGCCCAGAATACTTTCGACGTGAGTATTGATTTCGCCGAAAATGGCGGCGGATTCATCGAGCTTGGCGCGGATCGACGCCGGGGAGTTCCTGCGCAGCTTGTCGTCGGACTCCTTGAAGAGTTTCGCGTCCTTGCCGAACTGGGCGGCGGCCACCGCGGCCTCATTGCCGCCTTGCGAGAACAGGTTGACGTCCTTGGCAATACGCTGGGAGAGCATGCCCTGGCGACTGGCGAGATACAGCTGGTCCTGTTTCAGACCGGCTTGGGCGCCGATCTCCACCACTTCATCGGAGACCGACAGCAGCATCGGGCTCATCTGGTTAATCGCCATCACCGAGTCATGCATGCTGAACAGCGATTGTTCCAGCGAGAGAATCTGGTCCACCTGCCCGCGCAAACCCTCGTTCGGCTTGGGCGACCACACCTTGATAATATCCTTCAACTGTTTATCGGCGATTTCCGGCGGACTGGCCGCCACACCCCATTGCGGGTTGCCATCGCGTAGCCCGGTGACGATGCTGTCAAACCGGTCACGCGACTCCTTCAGGGTTCTGAACGCGGTCGGTTGCCCGACCACCGCCTCGCGCGCGTCCTTGGCCAGGCGCTGCGACAACATCAGCAGCTGCGATGACTGCTCGATGTATTTGGACTCGCGCTCGGACCGTTGCGCGTTGACCACCAGCAGCCAGATCATGGCGATCATGGCGATTACCATGCCGCCCAAGAGGAACGGCAGGCCGCCGACCATGCTCATCACGCCACCGCCCAGCAAGGAGGATCGCTGCTTGCCGACATCGACGAACGCGTCTGACGACGGCGCTGCCGCGGTTTCTTCCGAAAGATCGATAATGTCCTCGGAGGGTTGGTCGATCAGGCCGTCCCGAGTAGATTTTTTCCTAGCCATACTGTCCACCTCGTCTCATCTGAAAACTGTAACTGTTTGCCATTTATCCCAACGTGGTCACGTCGTAACTTCTTGCGCGCGTCAGGCGGCGACATGCCGGAAAGACGGGTTCTCCGCCAATGACTTCATGTCAAACACTCCCCACAGTACGTCGTCGCGTAAAAACGCACCGTTGAGCTGAGCCACCACCGGATCGTCCAACCCGGACAGATCCTGGCGCTCCAGCTCCTCATCGAAGTGCCGCAACCCCAACACTTCGTTCACCAGCAAACCGGTGTTCAGGCCCGCTACGTTCATGATCATCATCCGGGCCTTTTCGTCGAGAAAGACCGTGGGCTTGCCGAAATACTCCGGCAAGTCGACGATCGTAATCAGATTCCCACGCACGTTGGCCACGCCCTTCAACCACGGCTTTGCGCCCGGCACCAGGGTCATGGGCGGCGGCGGCAGAATCTCAAGCACATGATCGAGTGGCGTCACCAACATCAATTCACCCAGCCGGAAACCCACGCCCGACCAATATTTCGTGACCTCGATTTCCTGCGGCAGCCCCGGGGCGCTCTCCAGGCTCTCCTGCTGCATCTTGCGCAGGAGTTCAAATGGGTCCTCTCGAGATGTTCTGGCCATAACCTAAAGCGCCCTGATCTTCTCCATCAAGACCTTCTCGGAAACCGGCTTGACGATGTAATCCTTGGCGCCTTGGCGCAAACCCCAGGCCTTGTCGGTCTCTTGGCCCTTGGTCGAGCAGACGATGACGGGAATGGAAGCGGTTTCCGGATCCTTGGTGATCGTGCGCGTCGCCTCGAAGCCGCTCATACCCGGCATCACGATATCCATGAGGATCAGATCGGGTTTATCCTTCTTGGCTTTGCTGATGGCTTCCTCACCGCTGGTCGCGGTCAGGATGCTGTAGCCGTTTTTCTTGAGCATCTCGCTCAACAAGTGGGTGTCCGTAGCCGAATCATCCACGATCAATACATTTTTTATAGCCATGTGACAGCTCCATTCACAACGTTTATAAAATATCCTGACCCATCGCTCATCGCGGTGTCACGCTCAGTGCACATACTTGTTGATCACGTCTATCAACTCTTCCTGGGTAAACGGCTTGTTGACGTGCTCTTCCGACCCGGCGATCCGCCCGCGGGCGCGATCGAAAAGTCCATCCTTGCTCGACAGCATGATGACCGGCGTGTCCCGGAACTTCTTGTTGTTCTTGATCAGCTGGCAGGTCTGGTAGCCATCCAGCCGCGGCATCATGATGTCCACGAAAATAATGTCCGGGTTGTTATCGGTGATCATCGACATGGCCTCGAACCCGTCGGCGGCTGTATAGACTTCGAATCCGGCCTTCTTCAGCAACGCCTCGGCCGTGCGTCGAATGGTGTTACTGTCATCGATGATCATCACTTTAATACTCACGCACGCTGTCCTCGCCGATACTGTGCCGGTCGGACGCTGTGACCGCCCCACCGCGCAAAATTCGATCGGTTTGTGATGTAAAGTATGTAGTTATTTTCCTATAACAATGATTTGGTAGCACAAATTCCACCCAAAATCCACGCACTTGCCCGCTATCGGCCACTCCCCACAATATAGTCCATGCTCCGGCAAACTGTTCGTTAAGGCATCACGACTTTTCATCCCCGGGCAACCCCGAGGGAAAAGCTGAAAAAGACAGGAATTGCAGCAGGAATCATGCCAGGGCGCCTTGGGCTTACCCTGGGCAGAAGCAATCGGCTACCATGGGGCCAGCTGATTCAACCGGTGCCAACAAGCCAGGGAACCATGGGTAACGAATCTCAGTCTGCCGTCCCGCATTTGACCACGGCCCTCACCGGACCGTTGCAGGAAATTGAAACGCATCTGCTGCAGAACCAGGCCGGTATCGAGCGCTGGTTTCGATCCCAATGGCTGCAGACCCCCGCTCCATTCTATTGTTCGGTGGACTTGCGCAACGCCGGTTTCAAACTGGCTCCGGTGGACACCAACCTGTTCCCGGCCGGATTCAACAATCTCAATTCGGCCTTCCGGTCGCTGGCGGTACAGGCGGTGCAGGCCACCCTTGAGCGCATCTGCCCGAGCGCCGGGGGAGTATTGATCGTCCCGGAGAGCCACACACGCAACATTTTTTACTTTGAGAGCCTCGCTGCGCTGGTTGAAATCATGACCATGGCCGGTTTACGTGTGCGCCTCGGCTCATTGCTGCCCGATCTGTCAGAGCCGAAAATCATCGAACTGCCCTCCGGCCGGCGGGTCACGCTCGAACCGCTGCTGCGCCGGGACAACAAGATCACCGTGGCTGACTTCGAGCCATGCTTCGTGCTGCTCAACAACGACCTCTCCGGCGGGCTGCCATCCATCCTGGAAAACCTCGAACTCCCGATGGTCCCGCCGCCGTTGCTCGGGTGGTGGAAACGCCTCAAATCGAATCACTTCACTCACTATCGTCGCATCGCGACGGAGTTCGCCAAGCTCGTCCATATCGATCCATGGCTCATCGATCCGGTGTTCCGCAAATGCGGCAAGATCGACTTCGAAAAACGCACGGGCGAGGAGTGCCTGGCCAATTACGTCGATGAAGTGCTGGCCGAGATGCGCATAAAATACCGCGAATATGGGATCGACCAGGAACCCTTCGCCATCGTCAAGGCCGACGCCGGTACTTATGGGATGGCGATCATGTCGGTCAAGAGCGGCGAGGAAGTACGCACGCTCAATCGCAAGCAACGCAACAAGATGGCGCACGTCAAGGAGGGCCACGCCGTTACCGACATCATGGTTCAGGAAGGGGTATACACCTTCGAAACTTGGGGCGCGAAGAACGCGGTGGCGGAACCGGTGGTTTACATGATCGACCGCTTTGTCATCGGCGGCTTTTACCGCGTGCACACCAGCCGTCGCATCGATGAAAACCTCAATGCCCCGGGCATGCAGTTCGAGCCGCTCGCCTTTGTGGGTCCCTGTTGCTATCCCGATCCGCATCAAGCACCGGACACAGAGCCCAACCGCTTCTATGCCTATGGCGTGATTGCGCGCCTCGCCCTGCTCGCCGCGGCGCGCGAACTCACGGATGCCACGGCGTTACCGGCGCAAGCGACGGATAGCCTGAGAAAGGCAAACTAGCCATCATCATTTGATCTCATGACCCTCCGGCTCGGCGTGGTAATGGACCCTATCGGGTCCATCAAGATTAAAAAGGACAGCAGCTTTGCCATGCTGCTCGAAGCGCAACGGCGCGGCTGGCCGATTCACTACATGGAACAACACGACCTGTTCCTGCGCGACGGCCAGGCCTACGCCCGGCACCGTGGGCTCAGCGTATTCGATGAGGCCAGCCGCTGGTTTGAATGGGGCGCGGAAAGCACGGAACCGCTGGCGACGTTCGATGTCATTCTGATGCGCAAGGACCCGCCGTTTGACATGGAATACATCTATACCACCTATCTTCTGGAGCGCGCCGAAGACGCTGGCGTGCTGGTGGTGAACAAACCGCGCAGCCTGCGCGATGCCAATGAAAAGCTATTCACGGCCTGGTTCCCGCAGTGCACACCCCCCACCCTGGTGACGCGCCAGGCCGGGCGCATCCGCGATTTCCTCGGCGAACACGGCGACATCGTGCTCAAACCCTTGGGCGGCATGGGCGGAGAGTCGGTATTTCGCCTGCGCCGTGGCGATCCCAACACGAATGTCGCGATTGAAACCCTGACCGCGGATGAAACCCGCTTTGCCATGGCGCAGCGCTTCATCCCGGAAATCGCCCAGGGCGACAAGCGCATCCTGCTGATCGACGGTGAACCCATTCCGTTCGCGCTGGCACGCATCCCGGCCGCGGGCGAAACCCGCGGCAACCTTGCCGCCGGTGGCACCGGCGTGGGCGTGCCACTCACCGAGCGCGACCGCTGGATCTGCGCCCAGGTCGGTCCGGTGCTGCGGGAAAAAGGGTTGATTTTCGTGGGCCTGGACGTCATCGGTGATTACCTGACGGAGATTAACGTGACCAGCCCGACCTGCGTCCGGGAACTCGACCGGCTTTATGACCTCCATATCGGTGCCCGGCTCATGGATGCCATCGCCACGCGCCTGGAGAACCGGCGTGCACAGCGACAGGGTTAAGATATTATTTAAATAATTTTTGAAACGCGGATAAGTTAAGCCTGATGAGCACAGATAAAATGTTACTGTTTCGATCCATTTCGATCGGCGTTTATCTGCGTATTTATCCGCGTTCATCGGCGGTTAATGATTTTTAGTTTTGATTTTTTTATTCCACGCATGACCGCCCAAACGATTACCGGCATTTCGCAAAACGACCGCTTCGGAGTAAGCGTCTTCGGCTCGTTCCTGGTGCACATGGTCGTGATCCTGGGCGTAACCTTCACGCTGCCCAAGCTGCGCGACCTGTCGGGACTGCCCTCGCTCGAAATCACGCTGGTGCAAACCGCGAGCGATAAACGCACGCTCGACCCGGAATTCCTCGCGCAGGCCAACCAGGAAGGCGGTGGCGACAGCGACGCCGCGGAGATCGCCAAGAATCCGCTGCCAGTACGCGAGATCAGCCCGGTCAACCGCGACTTCCCGGCATTCCAATCCATTCCCCAGAAGCGTGTGAAATCCGAGCGCGAGATGACGGCGCTGCTGTCACAGGACGCAGTGCGCAAAATCAAGGAACAGGAAATCAGGCCCGAGAAAAAGGATCTGCAACGGCAGCCGCCTAATCTCGGTCTCATGGCGCGGGCGGAGATTCAGGAGGAACGCGCGCGCCTGAACGCCGAAATCAGCCGCACCTGGCAGGAATACCAGAAACGCCCACGGCATAAATTTCTCAACGCCCGCACGCAGGAATATAAATTCGCCGCGTACATGGACGCCTGGCGCGCCAAAGTGGAACGCATCGGCAATCTCAATTATCCCGACCAGGCCAAGCGACGGCATATCACGGGCAACCTGCTGCTCGACGTGGCGCTCAATGCCGATGGCAGCGTCAATGAAATCGCCGTGCGCCGTTCTTCCGGGCAGAAAATTCTGGACGATGCCGCCATCCGCATCGTCGAGCTGGCTGCCCCCTTCGCCCCGTTTCCGCCCGAGATCCGCGCAGACATCGATGTGCTGCACATCACCCGCACGTGGAAATTTAACGAGTCCGGTCTCACCAGCGAGAACTGAAAATAGACAGGATTAACAGGATTTTTCAGGATTTACAGGATTAAAAATTTTAGAAATCAGATATCCTGATAATCCTGAAAAATTCTGTTAATCCTGTCTATTGTATTTTGTGATTCGCTTGAGTCTGACCTCCGACTGCCGGATACTGTTCGCCATGAAAGACCCTGATTCACTCGCCAACCATTTTCTGATCGCCATGCCGAGTCTGGCGGATGCGAATTTCGCGCGCAGCGTCACGCTCATCTGCGAGCACTCGGACGAAGGCGCCATGGGCATCGTGATTAACCGCCTCACTGATCTGCGCCTTGGCGACATTTTTAAACAGATGGAGATTGAGGCGGATAAGACAACGAACGTCGGATCGGCCGTCTATCTGGGCGGGCCGGTTCAGAACAATCGCGGCTTCGTGCTGCATGAGCCCCTCGGTAACTGGGAATCGACGCTTTCCGTCACCGACAAGTTCGGTGTCTCCACCTCGCGCGACATTCTCGAGGCCATCGCGCAAAGCCGTGGCCCGGAAAAATTTCTCGTGGCGCTCGGCTACGCCGGCTGGGGCGCGGGACAACTGGAACGGGAGATCTCCGAGAACTCCTGGCTGTCCGGCCCGGCCCATCGGGATATTATCTTCGACTTGCCCGCGGAGCAGCGCTGGAAAGCGGCGGCCCAGCTTGTCGGTGTTGACCTCACCACGCTTTCCGGTGAGGCAGGCCACGCGTGAGGGCCGCGCCCACGTACGAGAAAACCCCAGCACTACGCCCCGACATTAATATGCCCAAGCAAACGGCGACGGCCACCTTCCTCGGCTTCGACTACGGGGAAAAATATATCGGGGTGGCGGTCGGAAGCCGGCACACGCGTCAGGCCGAGGCCTTGACCACGCTGCGCGGCTCGGCCAAAAACCCGGACTGGGTGCGTCTTTCGCAGTTAATCGAGGAATGGCGCCCGGATGCCCTGGTAGTCGGCCTGCCGCTCAACATGGACGGCAGCACCAATCCTATGACCCGGGCCGCCCGGGCGTTTGGACATCGCCTGAAGGAACGCTACAATCTGCCGGTACACATGGTGGATGAACGTCTCTCAACGCGGGTTGCCCGGGATATCCTGAACGAGGCGGGCGTTCCCATGAGACGCCACAAATCCCGGCTCGACCAAGTAGCCGCCCAGACCATCCTGCAGGCCTACCTGAACGAACTTCCCGGAGAAACCCCATCATGACGGCAGCCGCGGTCAACATCGAAGCCGCTATAGCGCGCATGGCCGAGCAATTGCAGCCGATGCTCAAACGCCGGCCGCTCATGATCGGCATCCATACCGGCGGCGTATGGATCGCCGAGCGGCTGCATAAGCTGCTCGACCTTAAGGAACCGCTGGGCACGCTCGACATTTCCTTCTACCGCGACGACTTCACCCGTGTCGGCATGAACCCCCAGGTCCGGACTTCTCAGCTCCCGGTCAACGTCGAGGAACGTCGCCTGATCCTGGTGGATGACGTGCTGCACACCGGGCGCACCATTCGCGCTGCGCTCAATGAAATCTTCGATTACGGCCGGCCGGCTTCCGTCCTGCTCGCCTGCCTGATCGAGCGCGGCGGACGCGAGCTGCCCATCGAGCCGCAGGTGGTGGGTGAACATATCGAGCTCGGCAAGAATCAACACGTCAAACTGCTCGGCCCGAAAAAACTCGAACTGCGCATTCAGGAGGCCAACGGGTGATGCCGGGCCTTCAGTTCGATGACGCCGGCCGCTTGCGCCATCTGCTCACCATTGAAGGACTTTCCAGCCAATCCATTCTAGAAATCCTCGACACCGCCGAATCGTTCATCTCGGTGGGCCAGCGCGAAATCAAAAAAATTCCGCTGCTGCGCGGCAAGACTGTCGTCAACCTGTTCTTCGAATCCAGCACCCGCACCCGCACCACCTTCGAGATCGCCGCCAAGCGGTTGTCGGCGGACGTCATCAACCTGAACGTCAGTGCCTCGAGCACCAGCAAGGGCGAGACCCTGCTCGACACCATACGCAATCTCGAGGCCATGCACACCGACCTGTTCGTCGTGCGCCACGCCGAATCCGGCGCCGCCCACATGATCGCGCAGCACGTCCCACCGCACGTGCACATCATCAACGCCGGCGATGGGCGTCACGCGCACCCCACCCAGGGCCTGCTCGACATGTTCACCATCCGCCGCTACAAGGGTTCGTTCGCGAAACTCAAAGTCGCCATCGTCGGCGATATCATGCATTCGCGCGTCGCGCGTTCTCAGATTCAAGCGCTCACTGCGCTGGGTGCGGCGGAGGTGCGCGTAGTCGCGCCCAAAACCCTGCTGCCCATGGCGGTGGAGAAACTCGGCGTGCGCGCCTACACCGACATGGAACAGGGGCTCGACGGCGTGGACGTGATCATGATGCTGCGGCTGCAGCGCGAACGCATGCAGGGGGCGCTGATCCCGAGCGAGCAGGAATATTTCAATCTCTACGGACTCACCCCCGCGAAGCTCGCGCTCGCGGCGAAGGACGCCATCGTCTTGCATCCGGGGCCCATGAACCGCGGCCTGGAAATCGATTCCGCGGTCGCCGACGGCCCGCAATCGGTCATCCTGCCGCAAGTGACTTATGGTATCGCCGTGCGCATGGCGGTGATGGCGCTGATCATGGGCGGATCGGCCGAACCCGCCGGCGGGAGGCGCTGACATGGGTCTCGTGATCAAAGGCGGACATTTGATCGACCCGGCCCATGGCGTGGACGGAATAAAAGATCTCTACATCGACGACAAGGGATTTGTCGCCGGTGTCGGCAAGGCGCCAGCGGGGTTCAAGGCGAACAAGACGATTGAGGCCCAGGGCAAAATCGTCTGTCCGGGCCTCGTGGATCTGCGGGCGCGACTGCGCGAGCCGGGACTCGAACACAAGGCCACGATCGAATCCGAGGTGCATGCCGCCGTCGCCGCCGGCATCACCACGCTTTGCTGCCCCCCGGACACGCATCCGGTGATCGACACGCCGGCGATGGCGCAGATGATTCAATCGCGTGCCTGGCGCTTCGGGCTAGCTTTCATTCATCCGCTGGGCGCGCTCACGCAGGGCCTGGAAGGCCGGCTGCTCACCGACATGGAAGCGCTCGATGAGGCCGGCTGTATCGGATTAACCAACGCGTTGGCGCCGATCAATGACACGCTGGTCATGCGTCGCGCGCTGGAATACGCCGCCACCCTCGATCTCACCGTGTTCCTGCATGCCGAAGATCCGTGGCTGCGCAACAGCGGCTGCGTGCATGAAGGCGAGATCGGCACACGCTTGGGGCTGCCGGGCATACCGGAGGCGGCCGAAACCGTGGGCGTGGCGCGCGATCTGGCGCTGATCGAACAGACCGGATGTCGCGCCCACTTCTGCAATCTTTCGAGCAGCCGGGCCGTGGCCATGATTGCGGAGGCCATACAGCGGGGGCTCCCGGTCAGCGCCGATGTCACCGCGCACCACCTGCACCTCACCGAACACGACATCGGCGATTTCAATACCCTGTGCCACGTGCGCCCGCCGCTGCGCGCTACGCAAGATCGCAAGGGATTGCGCAAGGCGCTGAAAAGCGGCGTTATCGGCGCCATCTGTTCGGATCATCAGCCGCATGAACCGGACGCCAAACTCGCACCCTTCGCCCAGTCCGAGCCGGGTATTTCGGCGCTGGAAACGCTCCTGCCGCTGACGCTTAAACTGGTGGACGAAAAACTGCTCACCCTGCCGGAGGCGATCGCGCTGCTGACCCACAAACCCGCGCAGATCATTGGCGTGGACACCGGCCATCTCGGCGTCGGCGCGACGGCGGATATCTGCCTCTTCGACCCGGAAATGCGCTGGGTGCTGACGGAGGATATTATTGTCTCCCGTGGACATAACACACCGTTTCTGGGCTGGGAGTTTCGTGGGCGTGTGACGCATACGCTTATTGGCGGCAAGTTGGTCTATGAACTGGGGAAAAATTATCGCTAGACACTGCAACACATCACATCGGTTGGATGCGCCCTTATTGCCACTTGCCACGCATCACCCAGTAAACTAACTTAAAAAGCATCATCGAAGCACCTGTTGTTAACGGCGAACCCTTGACACCCGAGGTGAAAGCATGAAGCTCAAGCTGACAGACAAGCGCAGGTTCAATTACATCGTATTGGCACTATTAGCCGTGATTATCCTTATCGGCGTCATCCAGATCATGATTGAAATCAAAGTTCTGCCCCTCTAACGCCAGGATGGCGCTAAACAAAAAAGCCCCGAAAGGGGCTTTTTTGTTTACACCGTGACGGCCGGAATAGTCCTCCGGAATCAGACTGGAAACGGTTATATCTATTTAAACGTGACGTTGCGCATGGACTCGCCGAGTTCGCGGCTTTTCGAATCTTTGCCTTCGAGCTTGATGCGCAGTCTCACGTCGTTGACCGAGTCGGCATTGCGCAGGGCATCGTCGTAAGAAACCAGGTCGGCCTCGTACAAGTTAAACAGCGACTGGTCGAAGGTCTGCATGCCGGCCTCGCCGGACTTGGCCATGAGTTCCTTGATCTCCGGAATCTTGCCGCCCATGATCAGGTCGGCCACCAGGGGTGAATTAATCATCACTTCCACCGCCGGCACGCGCCCCTTGCCGCTCTTCATCGGAATCAGGCGCTGCGAAATGATGGCCTTCAAATTGAGCCCCAGGTCCATCAGCAATTGGTTACGCTTTTCCTCGGGAAAGAAGTTGATGACGCGGTCGAGCGCCTGATTGGCGTTGTTCGCGTGCAGCGTGGACAGGCACAGATGGCCGGTTTCGGAAAACTGGACGGCCAGGTCCATGGTTTCCCGCGAGCGGATTTCGCCGATCAGGATTACGTCCGGCGCCTGACGCATGGCGTTTTTCAGCGCCACTTCGTAGGACGCGGTGTCCACGCCGACTTCGCGCTGGTTGACGATGCAGTTCTTGTGGTCGTGCACGAATTCCACCGGATCTTCGATGGTCAGGATATGGCCATAGCTGTACTCGTTGCGGTAGCCGATCATGGCGGCGAGCGAGGTGGATTTACCCGAACCGGTGCCGCCCACGAACAGAATCAGGCCGCGCTTGGTCAGCGCCAGGTCCGCGAGCACCTTGGGCAGATGCAGGTCGTCGAACCGGGGAATGTCGGTGTTGATCGTGCGCAAGACCATGCCGACACGCTGCTGCTGCATGAACACATTGACACGAAAGCGGCCGATCTCCTGCGGCGAGATCGCGAAGTTGCATTCGTTGTTGGCTTCGAACTGGCGGCGCTGGTCTTCGTTCATAATGCCATAGGCAAACGCGCGTGACTGTTCGGGCGTCAACGCCTGCTTGGTCACCGGCATGATCTTGCCGTCGACCTTGATGGAGGGCGGTACCCCGGCCGTGATGAACAGGTCGGAGGCCTTCTTGTGCTTCATCAGCTTCAGGAGATCGATGAAATTCATTTGGTCTTGCTCCCGGACGCGGCTGACATCGCCACTCCCGTAAACATATCCTTGTTGACCGCCACCGGACGTGCTTCGTCCATGTGGATCTGACGGGTGCGCACCAGCTCCTGCAGACATTGATCCAGTGTCTGCATGCCGACGTTCTGCCCAGTCTGGATGGAGGAGTACATCTGCGCCACCTTGTTTTCGCGAATCAGGTTACGGATGGCCGGCGTGCCGATCATGATTTCATGCGCCGCCACGCGTCCGCCGCCGAGTTTTTTCAGAAGGGTTTGTGAAATCACCGCGCGCAGCGACTCGGAAAGCATCGCGCGCACCATGTCTTTCTCGGCCGCCGGGAACACGTCAATGATACGATCGATGGTCTTGGCCGCGGAACTCGTGTGCAAGGTGCCGAACACGAGATGGCCAGTCTCGGCGCCGGTCAGGGCCAGACGGATCGTTTCCAGATCGCGCATTTCGCCCACCAGAATCACGTCGGGATCTTCGCGCAAGGCGCTGCGCAAAGCGTTGTTGAACCCCAGGGTGTCCTTGCCGATCTCGCGCTGATTGATGAGACAGTTCTTGCTGGTGTGTACGAATTCGATCGGGTCCTCGATCGTCAGGATGTGTTCGTGCTCCGTTTCATTGATGTGGTTGACCATGGCCGCCAGGGTCGTCGACTTTCCGGAACCGGTCGGGCCGGTGACCAGCACCATTCCGCGCGGCTGATCGGAAATCTGCTTGAACACGGGTGGACAATTGAGTTGTTCCAGCGTGAGCACCTTGGAGGGGATGGTCCGGAACACCGCGGCCGGGCCGCGGTTCTGATTGAAGGCGTTGACACGGAAGCGCGCGATATTGGGTATCTCGAACGAGAAGTCGGTTTCGAGAAACTCCTCGTAGTCCTTCTGCTGCTTGTCCGACATGATGTCATAGATCATGTTGTGGACGGTGCGGTCGTCCAGGGGATCCACGTTGATGCGTTTAATGTCACCGTCCACGCGAATCAGCGGTGGCAGACCTGACGACAAATGCAGGTCAGAGGCGTTCTGTTTGTAGGCAAACGCCAGCAGCTCAGCGATATCCATGTGAATCTCCGTCGGCCGCGGATGGTAAAAACCTTATAGATTCGGCCCTTGCATTAATTTTTAGTCCATTACCGGCTAACCTGCAATGGATGTCCCTCCCCGCCGGTCGGCAATTCCCTGGGAATGAAGACGTTCGGGGTCGCCCGGAGCTGGATTTTGGCTTCCGTTCGCGAGGATGTGGCTTTAAACTGCGCCTGCCATGGCCATCACCTCCCCGAACACGGCGCACCCCTTGGTTGGATTTATCGGCGCCGGCAACATGGCGCGTAGCCTCGCCGGTGGACTGCTGAAAAACGGCTGGAGCCAGACCCAGGTCATCCTCTCCGATCCTGAGCCGTCCCAGCGGGATGCTATTGAATCCGTGCTGGGAATTAAAACCCTGGCCGACAACATGGCTGTCGCCGAGCGCGCGGATATTCTGGTGCTCGCCGTCAAACCGCAGATTCTTTCCGGCGTGGCCAAAACCCTGGCGTCCACGGTCCAGCGAAAAAAACCGTTGATCATTTCCATCGCGGCGGGTATGCGCATTGAAGACATCGACCGTTGGCTCGGCGGCGGACTGGCAATTGTGCGGGCCATGCCGAATACCGCGGCGCTGATCGGGAGCGGCGCTTCAGGCATGTTCGCCAACCAACGCGTCAACGCGACCATGCGCAATCAGGCGGAGTCCATCTTGCGCGCCGTGGGTGTCACGGTGTGGCTCGCCGACGAGTATCTGATGGACGCCGTTACGGCCCTGTCCGGCAGCGGCCCGGCGTATTTCTTTCTGGTCATGGAGGTGCTCGAGCAGGCGGCGATCGAATCCGGTCTTGAGCCCAAACAGGCGCGATTGCTGACGCTCGAAACGGCCTTCGGTGCCGCCAAGATGGCGCTCGAAGGCCATGAGGAACCGGCGCAATTGCGCCGTCGGGTAACCTCACCCGGTGGCACCACGGAGCAGGCGGTGAAAGTTCTGGAAGCAGGCGGCATCCGGCGACTGTTCAAAGACGCGGTGCAGGCCGCCGTCAACCGCGCACGTGAGATTGCCGATATGTTCGGAAAGAACGTATGACCTCGTTTCTCACGGAGGCCACTACCCTCATCGTTGAAGTCGTCTTCAGCCTGTACATTTTGGCGGTGCTGCTGCGTTTCCTGTTCCAGCTCGCGCGCGCGGATTTCTATAACCCCATCTCCCAGTTTCTCGTGGCGCTGACGAACCCGCTGCTCAAACCATTGCGGCGAATCATCCCCGGTTTGTTCGGGATCGACATCGCCTCGCTGGTATTGCTCCTGGCGCTCAAATCCCTGGAGGTCTTTCTCGTGTTCTCGCTTGGCGGCTACGCACTGGAACCTCTGCCGGTGGCGCTTGCCGCCGTGGTGGACCTGTTGCGGCTGACCGTCAATATATTTTTCTACGCTATCCTGTTGCGCGTGATCCTGAGCTGGTTCATGCCTTACGGCGTGCGCCAGAATCCCGCGGGCAGCTTGCTGGTCAGTCTCACTGAACCGCTGATGCGCCCGGCCCGTCGGCTGATCCCGGCAATCGGGGGGCTTGATCTTTCTCCGATTGCCGTGCTGGTGGGGTTGCAGTTATGCCAACTCGCGCTCGCGCATTTGCTGCGCTAAACGTGGCCTGGTTCCACCAGGAAGGTACTGACCTCATTCTCCAGATACAGGTTCAGCCACGCGCCAGCCGCGATGCCGTGGCCGGGGTAATAGGCGGCCATCTCAAGATCCGGCTCACCACGCCACCGGTCGATGGCCGGGCCAACGAACATCTCATCGCTTACCTGGCCAAGCTTTTTGGCGTCCCCAAAAGCGGCGTAATCCTTGAACGCGGTGACACCTCCCGGCGCAAGGTGCTGCGTATCCGATCTCCGAAAAAACGCCCGGATAACCTCGACTGGGGTAGTTAAGCAACCTTGCCCCGGCGCTTCTCCGCCGGGCCCCCGCCTGTCTCAACAGCGTTTCCCACCGGGGCCGGGACTAGATTTAGTTTTCATTTAAGTTTATATTCTAACTACCTGTATTAATATCATATTCAATATGATAATAAGCGCGCAACGGATAAAAGAACGGCCCCGGCTGGTCATCAATGAATTCAGCCGACGATTGGGAGATTACAAACGCTGGCGCGACGAATTAATCGAAATCATCAACGAATATCAGACCTGGGTCGAAAGTCACGGACTCGCGAGCGGCGAGGAGGATTTACAGCTTTACGAACTAATCGATTCACTCCGCTCGGACAAACTCACTATAGCGCTCGTTGCCGAATGCTCACGCGGCAAAACCGAACTCATCAATGCCATCTTCTTCGCCGATTACCGTCAACGGCTGTTGCCCTCCGAAGCCGGTCGCACCACGATGTGTCCCACCGAATTGCGCCACGATACCAGCGAACCGCCGTGTCTGAAACTTCTACCCATCGAAACGCGAAAATCCACCACAACCATTTCCGAGTACAAGCGCACGCCCACCGCGTGGACCGTGTTATCGCTGGATCTCGATTCACCCAAGAAGATGGCCGATACCTTCCAGCAAACCATTAAAACCAAATCAGTGAGCGCCGCGCAGGCGGAAGAACTCGGCCTTTATCATCCGGACGCGGAAGCCACGGCCCATATGCTTAACAGCGACGGCACCGTGGAGATTCCCGTCTGGCGACATGCCGTCATTAACTATCCGCACCCGATGTTGAAACAAGGTCTGGTGGTGCTCGACACACCCGGGCTCAATGCGCTCGGCACGGAACCGGAGCTCACGCTGAGCATGCTGCCGAATGCCCAGGCAGTGTTGTTTGTGCTGGCGGCCGATACCGGTGTCACTAAAACCGATCTTGAAATTTGGAACAATTACGTTGGCGTCGGAACGGGCGGCAAGGGCCAAGGACGGCTGGTGGCGTTGAATAAAATCGATGCGCTATGGGATGAGTTGAGCAACGATACCAGCATCGCGGCAGCCATTGCGCGCCAGACACAGGAAACGGCACGCACCCTTGGCATTGGTGAGAGCCAGGTGCTCGCGGTCTCCGCCCAAAAAGGACTGCTCGGTAAAATCAAAACGGACTACGCGCTGATTGAGCGCAGCGGCCTGCCGGCCCTGGAAGCCAAATTGTCGAGTGAAGTCATTCCGGCGCGCCAGGAACTGCTGCGCGAGCGCGTGATCCACGACATCGGTTCCATGGTCGAGACCACCGGTGCCATGATCGAGGCCAGACGCTCCGCTGTCAGTGAGCAAATTGAAGAGTTGCAGGCGCTCGGTGGCGAGAACCGCGACGCCATTCAGGATCTGGTCACCCACCTGCGCGATGAGAAACAGGCCTACGATCAGACACTCGTCAGTTTCCAGAACACGCGCGCGGTGATATCCGATCAGGTCAAGACCCTGATCGATTACCTCAGCGTCAACGTCTTCGATGAGCTGGCGGAAAAAACTCGGCAAGACATGTCCGAGTCCTGGACCACGCCCGGTCTGCGCGCGGGCATGAAGACCTTGTTCGACGGGGCCCTCGACTCAATGGAAAAAGCCAACAAGCAGACCCAGCAGATACGTGGCCTGGTCCAGGCGATCTACAGCAAGTTTCACAGTGAACACGGACTCGCCAAGCTCAGGCCGACCAATTTTTCATTGCTGCCCTACCGCAGCCAATTGCAAAAACTTTACGAGGAGGCCGAGGCGTTCCGCAACAGCCCCCTGATGATCGTCATGGAACAGCACTTTGTGGTACAAAAGTTTTTCGCCACGCTGGCGGGGAACGCCCGTGACATTTTCGAAGAATGCAGCGCGGCGGCCCGCGCCTGGAGCAAGGCGATCATGGCGCCTATTCTGTCGCAGGTGCGCGAGCATAAAATCCTGATGGATCAGCGACTCGAAAGCCTGAAGAAGGTCCACGAAAATTTCGACAACCTGGGCGACCGTATCGCTGAACTGGAATCCAATCGCCAGAACCTGGAAAACCAGCAGCACGTCATTCGCAACATGCTGCGTAAGATCAATCAGCCGCTGCCCATTGATCAATAATAAAAAATCAGACAGGATTCACAGGATTAAAAACATGATTAACAGGATTTCTGGCCTGTAAATTCCTTAATCCTGTAAATCCTGAAAAATCCTGTTAATCCTGTCCATTTGGTTTTCTCAGAGGCTCAAAAAAAGGCCGGAAGGGTTTCCCCTTCCGGCCCGGTTTATCCACCGATGAAACAGATTACTTCGCGGGAGCGGTTTCCGCGGAGGCGGTCGCTGTCAGCGTCTGATCGATCGAGGAGAATATGATGCTCGGGATCAGGGTGTTCTTGGCGAACGCCATGTAACCGGAATCCCAGAAGTACAATTGCATGCGCCACATCTCGCCGTACTGCACCACCTTCACGTTCTTGCCGTCATTGATGACAAGCACTTCCAGCGGAATGGACGGGGCATGATCCACGCCCGGATAAGGAGCATCCTTGGCTTTGCCGTCACTGCGGAAATCGGAGTTGATGCGGATGCACTTGTTCTCGGTGTAGTCGTTGGTGATGCCAAAATAGACCGCATTCGCCCCCACCGGGATTTTGCTCAACAGGCGCCAGCCGGAGGAGTCTTCCACGCCCTTGTCCTGGCTGGCACGCAGCGTATTCTCCACGCGGGCCACAACGGCGCCGAAGTTCTCAGGCTTATCCTTGAGCACTTCATTCTGGCTTTCCTTCCAGTTACGGAACTTGGCCATCATCTTGGCAGGGCCGTCACCGTTGAACTTGTTGAGTGTCTTCTCGGAACGAACCGGTTCGAGCTGCACGGATACCTGCGTGCCCGGAACCTTGGCGGCGACATCCTTGATTTCCTGCGCCGCTATTTTCGCTGCTGCCAGCAGATCGGCATACTTCTTGGAACCGGCGTAGAAAACCATCGCATGCGCAGTCGGATTACCCATGTTGATATGGACCTTCTTGCCCTCGCCATACTCATACACGCCGATGCGCAGAATCTGCGCCGAGATGGTTTCAGGCGCTTCGCCCTTGGCCGCTTCCATGTAAGCGGGCGAGGTCAGGACATAGACGCGGGCCTGTTGTTGCTTGTCGGTGTAGGTCAAATCCCGTTTTGAGCTCAGCGTCAGCTTGGATTCAGCAAGGGCTTTCTCCAGTGCCGCCGTGGTGTCATTGAACGAGCCTGACGATTCCAAAATGCGCTCGAAAATCCCGTAGTCTTCCGCCGCGTAGGCGTTGCCGAACCCCAGCAGAAATACGACAGCCAAAGTTGAAAGCCGGCAAAGCTTCATAAATTTAGACTTCATTGGATCTCTCCTCCTCATGCCCTTAGTGTAGGAACTTGTTGAAAGATTTATAATCCATGGTTTGGATTAAAACCCCTGCGGAGCATTGTGCTGATTCTTTCGTTAGTCTGCAACTGGTTAGCAAAATACAATCCTTTGTTATTGATTATAATGGGATTTAATGCGGAGGGACGTCATACAGATACCGCCGGGAGGACGTATTCATGATGGCCTCTATCCGGTGTATCCCGGACAGAGGCAGAAATGACTGGAGGATTATTTAAGCAACCGCTACCGAAAATGCGCAGAGACTAGCAGCCATCCGGCTTACGGGCTAAGGTGCAGCACTTTCAGGACGGTGATGGCCTGAGTGAACCCCTGACTGGCCGATAAGCGCCACAGCCGCAAGGCCTCGTCCTGATTCTCGTCCACACCTTCACCCTTCATATACATCAGGCCCAGGTTGAACTGAGCAGCGGGATATCCCTGCTGCGCTGCCAGGCCCCACCACTTAACCGCTTCGGCCGGGTCCTGTTTCACGCCGGTACCTTCGGCATAATAAAGACCCAGATTAAATTGAGCTTCCGTATGTCCCTGGAGGGCGGCCATGCGCCACCATTGGGCCGCGGCATTGAGATCACGGACCACGCCCGTGCCCGTCGCACAGAGTATGCCCATGTTGAACTGGGCAATGACGTGACCCTGCTCCGCCGCCTTGCGATACCAGCGAACAGCCTCAATCATGTCCTTGCCCACACCTCCGCCGCCCCGGTTATAGAGCACCCCCAGAGTGAACTGGGCATCGGCGTCGCCTTGTTCGGCCAGCGATAGCCACAATTGTACGGCTTCGGTCCGCTGACCACTGTTAAATCGCAGAATGGCGATCTGATTCGATCCACTGGCATGGCCAGACGGATTGGTATCCGGGCTTAATTGAAAAGCAGGAAAGGCAGATTCAGCTACCGCCGCCAATGCCGGCGCTCCCAGCAGCATGGATAAAATACCCAGCGCGGCGGCGGCGGTGGCGCAGGAAAAACACGTCTTGTTATCCGTATTGAGGCCGGGCATAACCCTCTCCCCGAAGGCAAAAATTCAATTAACTTCGGTAAAGAAAGTGCAAGAGCTATGCCATCTCATATAGCTATTTAAAATCAATATGTTTTAAACACAAATCAAAGCGTGGGACGGCCCCAAAACTGTCCAGAATTAGCCGGTCAACGACGTTTCTTGCCCCGGCTACAAAGTCTGGTCGGTAAAGCCAGTCAGAAAACTTGAGGGCAAGGTCCAGACACATAGGTAACACTATAGTCCGGACAAACCGGTGAATTTCCAAGAAAAGGCTATATAAAATCAGTGTAAGATGCCTGCCGTATGCCGTGCGCGCCGGGAAACCGTATCCACGAGAACCGTAAAACTGAAAAACCGCCAAGAGACAGCCTTGTCAGAAGAAAAATTTCACAAGCTGAAATGCACCCAGCCCAGAACCCACTACTCCGCTTTGCTCAGCAGCGCGGCCCTACCCTCCCGCCCGAGTCCCGTCAGCAACAGCATAGTCATGAAACAGACCGCGGCCAGGGATAGGACTCCGTGAGTAGCTGGCTTTCCGCCTGGCGCGCTGTGGGGTCAGCGTTGCGCAGCCGGCGTACGGCCGCGGTGAGCCTGCTTTCGTTTTCATCGGGGCTACCGCTCGGGCTGGTATGGATCGCCATTCCGACGTGGCTGGCCAGGGAGGGCGTGGACATACGGGTCATCGGTCTGTTCACGCTGGCGCAGGCGCCCTGGAGCTTCAAGTTCCTGTGGTCACCGTTGATGGACCGTTATGCCCTGCCGCTACCGCGCCTCGGGCGCAAACTCGGTTGGACGCTGCTGTGGCAGATCGCATTGCTGGTCAGCACCTTGTTGCTCGGCGGCCAGACGTTCAACCCGGACACCCTGTGGATCATCGGCAGCCTGACGCTCGCCATCGCCTTTGCCTCGGCCAGCCAGGACATCGCCATCGATGCCTATGCCGTCGAAATCCTGGAGCCGGATGAACAGGGCGTGGCGGTCGGCGCACGCATCGCGATTTACCGCGCGGCCATGTTTGTGGCCGGCGGACTGACGATCACCCTCGCCGGCCTGTGGTCGTGGCCGGGCATGTTCACCCTGCTCGCCTTGCTGTACCTGCCGATGATGGCGGTCACACTGCTGGCGCCGAAATCCGCCGCCGATAAACTGCACACGCCGCCGACACTGCGTCAAGCCGTATGGGAACCGTTCGTGGGATTTCTCTCGAAGCGCCGCGCGCTCGAATTGCTGGCCTTCGTGGTGCTCTACAAACTCGCCGACAACCTCGCTGGCGCGCTCGTACGACCGTTCCTGGTACAGGTGGGTTTTAACGATTTCGATGTCGGTATCGCCACCGCCACCATCGGTCTGGTGGCCACGTTAATCGGCACTTTTCTCGGCGGTATGCTGACCACCGCCATGGGGCTCGGTCATGCGCTGTGGGCCTTTGGCGCACTACAGATCCTGTCTAATTTTGGTTACGTCCTGGTGGCCGAAATCGGTGTCAATCGCCCGCTGATGTACGGTGCCATGGGTTTCGAGAGCCTTACCACCGGCATGGGCACGGGTGCCTTCAGCGTGTTGCTGTTGCGCATGACCCAGAAGCAGTTCTCGGCCACCCAGTATGCCTTGTTCTCAAGTCTGTTCGCGCTGCCGCGCATTCTGGCGGGCCCGGTCACCGGCGTCATGGTGGATGCCGCCGGCTGGAGCCAGTTCTTCTGGTTTACCATCGCGATCGGCATACCCGGAATGATCATGCTGCATCGGTTCGCGCCGCTGGGGACACGCGAGCCGGAGATCGAATCACTCGCCAAAATCCATCCGCGCCGGCTGACGAGTCTTGCCCTACTCGGCCGCGCCCTGCTCGGTGGGGGTGTTGCTTTTGCCATCGCAGCAATATCCGTGGCCTTGCTCGAAGCAGTAAAACGCCAGCGGCTAGTTTCGACCAACGGATTTGACCTGCTCGCGCCGCTCTCCGGGCTGTTCACGCCCGCAAGCATCTCGGATTGGGTGAGCCTCTTCGGAGTAATTCTGTTCAGCACGGTCTTCGCGCTCGCCACGGCCGCCACGGCCGCCGCCCGATCAAAACGAGAACGATAATTATCTAATTCTCTGAGCCCGGTTCGACCAGCTCGTCCAGTCCGCCATCCATGTGTAGTAGGGCAAGCAGCGGCCGCATCGCTGCCGCTTGGGCCACCAAATCAAGCAAAACCCAGGACTTTTGGCGTTATTCACTTGCCTGGATTTCACCTGCCCCGCGCGGCCGGTCGTCTACACTTACAAAAAGACTTAATTTAAGGGTCAAGAATATGGAAAACACGTGAATTCCGAACTCTCACATCGCAAATTAAAATCAGTCCTTGGGTTGGGCTTTGCGCTGGTATTGTTATTGATTGTCGCGCTGGTCTGGGTTGGGTTATCGAGCATGGCGGACATCGACCAGAATCTGAATCAGATCGTCGGCGAGAACAACATGAAGATGGAATTGGCGCACGGGATGATGGAAGCCTTGCGTGAACGCGCCGTCAGCATGCACAAAATTTCGGTCTTGGCGGACGCGATCGAACAGAATATCGAATTCGACAACTTTAATGCCTACGGTAACGCCTTTGTCGCGACGCGCGACAAGTTCATCAACTTGCCGCTGCGCCCGAAAGAACAGGACGCCGTCACCCGGCTCCGGGCGCTTACGCTGCTGACCCGCCCGCCCGTCGCGCAGGCCGTGCAGCAGGCCATGAAAGGTCAGCAGAGCGCCGCACAAGAACTCATTGAGCGCGAGGTGATACCGCTGCAGAAGCAGCTGGCGTCGATACTCGTCGAGCTGGTAACGATGGAACAAGCGGCCTCCGAGGAGGCTGCCGCGACGGCCAAGGCTGGGTACGCCTCCGCGCGTCAGCTCATGTCCGTGCTCGGGGGTTTCGCCGTGATACTGGGCATCACCATTGCCGTCGTGGTGATTCGCCATGTCACAAGGCAAGCCCGGTTGCTCCAGCGCCAAGCCTTATTCGACGGCCTCACCGATCTTCCCAATCGTTTATTGTTCGCCGATCGCCTGCATCAAACTATCCTCATTGCCCAGCGGGAGAAACAATCCTTTGCCTTGATCAGCGTTGATCTCGACCGCTTCAAGGAGATCAACGACACGCTGGGGCATCATGTCGGGGATCAGGTGCTGCAGCAGGCGGCCACCCGCATGCGCGGGTGCCTGCGCGAATCCGACACGGTCGCGCGCATGGGTGGGGACGAGTACGCCATCTTGCTGCCCACCGCCACACATAGCGATGGGGCAATCTTGGTGGCGCAAAAACTGCTCAAGGCCCTGAAGGCGCCGCTGTCGATCGGTAATCAGCGCGTGGACCTCGATGCGAGTCTGGGGATTGCCCTGTTCCCCGAGCATGGGAAGGACGCCGGGGAATTGCAGCGCCGGGGGGATACGGCCATGTATCAGGCCAAGCGCGCTCAAATCGGCTGGGCGGTATACAACACCGCCCTCGATGAGCGCGACGAACAGACATTGCAGGTCGAGCTGCGCGCCGCCCTCGCCAATCATGAACTGGTATTGCATTACCAGCCGAAGATCGACTTCGGCACCAACCGCGTCAGCGGGGTTGAGGCCCTGGTGCGTTGGCAGCACCCCCAGCTCGGTCTCCTGCCACCCGACCGGTTCATCCCCATTGCCGAGCAATCCGGTATCATCCGGGCCTTGACCGAGTATGTACTGCGCGAGGCGCTGCGCCAGCATAAGGCCTGGGCGCAGGCCGGGCGCGATCTGCCGATCGCGGTCAACGTCTCCTCCGTGAATATTCAGGATACCCATTTCCCCGACCAGGTGGCGAAGTTACTCGAGGAATTCGGCACGCCCCCTTCCCGCCTGGAGCTGGAAATCACGGAAACAGCCATCATGAGCGAGCCGGCGCGCGCGACGGCCTGCATCACGAAGCTCGATGCCATCGGCGTCGCGGTGTCCATCGACGATTTCGGGACCGGATATTCCTCCTTGGCCAATCTCAAGGGCATGTTGGTGGCCAAGATCAAGATCGACCGGTCGTTCGTCCGTGACATGGCCATCAATCACAACGACGCCGTCATCGTGCGCTCGACCGTGGATCTCGGCCACAATCTCGGCCTGAAGGTGGTCGCTGAAGGAGTCGAGGACCAGGCCGTCTGGCAGAAGCTAAAAGAGGTGGGATGCGACTCCGCGCAGGGTTACCACATGGGGCGCCCAATGCCGCCCGAAAAGCTTCTCGAATGGTTGCAACAGTCCAAGTGGGGGAGCGGATGACCAAGCTCACCGCTAAGGCAGGTTAGTGTCAACTCAAATAATTATTGGTTGTCACTCCTAGCCTAATCTCGGTTTTTTCAAATCCCCGTAGCCTCGGACGAGCATCGCAGCCTGCCTGCGGTGCGGGGAACCGCGATTATCCTTTTGAATATAGCCGAAGGCGATACAACTAAAGATTATAATTGTAATCCATAATCAACGGCGCATGATCGGAGAAGCGCTTATCTTTATATATGCGATCCTTCTCCGCTTTCTGCGCGATGCCCGGCGTGGCGATCTGATAGTCGATGCGCCAACCCACGTTCTTCTCGTAGGCGCGACCGCAGTTTGACCACCAGGTGTACTGATCCGGCTTGTCGTTCAGCGTGCGGAACACGTCCACCCAACCGAGCTCGTCGAACACCTGCGTGAGCCAGGCGCGCTCCTCGGGCAGGAAGCCGGAATTCTTCTGATTCGAACGCCAGTTCTTTAAATCGATTTCCTTGTGCGCGATGTTCCAGTCGCCGCAGAAGATGTACTCGCGTCCGTCAGCGCGCAGTTTCTTGAGCACCGGCAGGAAATGCTCCATGAAGCGGTATTTGGATTCCTGGCGGTGCGGGCCGGCCGAACCCGAGGGCAGGTAGATCGAAACGATGCTGAGCTGGCCGAAGTCGGCCTGGAGATAACGGCCTTCATCGTCGTGTTCTTTCGAGCCAAAACCAACATGGACCGTGTCCGGCTCGCGGCGGCTGTACAGCGCTACGCCGGCGTAGCCCTTTTTCTCGGCGCAGTTGAAAAAACCGCGCAACCCCTTGGGCGCCAGCATTTCGGCCGTGAGATCGGACTCTTGCGCCTTGACCTCCTGGAGGCATACCAAATCGGCGTGCTGGCGCGCGAGCCACTCGAACAGGCCTTTCTTGGCCGCGGAACGGATACCATTGACGTTGAGTGTGATGATGCGCATAACTTCAGACACAAGATACAGGGGGCAAGACACCAGAGACAAGAGAAAAAGCCAAAGAACGGCTCGCCCTACTTGTATCTGGTGTCTGGCATCTTGTATCTTGCCTTTATGAAAGACTACCAGCGTGAGTTCCTCGATCTTGCCGTCGAATGTCAGGCGCTGCGTTTTGGGGAATTTACTCTGAAATCGGGGCGGGTCAGTCCGTACTTCTTCAACAGCGGTCTGTTCAATACCGGTCACAAACTGGCGCAACTGGGCCGGTTCTACGCGCGCGCCATTCAGGACAGCGGCATGGCTTTCGACATGCTTTACGGGCCGGCCTACAAGGGCGTGCCGCTGGCCTGCGCCACGGCGATGGCGTTCACCGACCGCGACCTGCCGTATGCCTTCAATCGCAAGGAGGTCAAAAAATACGGCGAGGGGGGAAACATCGTTGGCCACCCGCTGCAGGGGAAAGTCCTGATCGTGGACGACGTGATATCCGCCGGTACCTCCGTCAGGGAATCGGTGGAAATCATCAAGACCGCGCGCGCGCTTCCCGTGGGCGTGGCCATCGCGCTGGATCGGCAAGAGCGTGGCGAAGACACGCAGTCCGCGGTCCAAGAAGTGGAACAAACCCTGGGACTGCGCGTGATCAGTATCGTGGCACTGGAAACCCTGCTGGCCTATCTGGACGGGAAAGACGGCACGCGTCGCTATCTCGAAGCCATCCACGCCTACCGCCGCGCCTACGGCGCCTGAGCCGTAGGCGCGCTGAGTCGGCTATTCTTTTTCCTTCTCTTTTTCCAATTCCGGTATGTCGCGCCGCTCGCGGTAACGCGTAACCTGCGTCTGCTTGGCCATGCGAATCGAGCCGTCATGCACCGCGCCGCGGGCTATTGCCACCACGGGACTGGTGATCTTGCCGTGAACATGCGCGGTGCGCGCCAGTTCGAGCTTGTTCGTGGCGTGAATATCGCCTTCGACCCGACCGGCGATCACCACACTGGCGGCGCGAATGTTGCCTTTCCAGCTGCCGCCTTCGCCCAACACCAGTATGCCTTCAATCTCACAATCCCCTTGCACCTGGCCGTAAACAATATGGTTGTCCTTGCCCTGAAAAACGCCCAGGTACACCGATTCCGGCCCGATCATGGTCGCGAACTCTTCCACGCGGTCGAGCGTGCGGCGATCGCGCTTCTTGCCGATTTTCAGGATGTCCTCAAATTTCAAGCTTGGCTCTCCGGTTTACCGATTGCCTGGCGGGTAGCGCTAAGCACCCTCGTTAATATTAGCAGGCGCCAACGGCGGCGCGGTCAGAAGAGCAGCTTAAGCCCGACGAGCACGGTGATGATTTCAAATAGGCGCTTGATCCAGAGATTGCCCTTAATAATCGACCAGTGGGCGCCAAGATAGCCACCGAGGAGCGATCCGAGGAGCAGTGCTGGGAGCCACGACCAGCGGATTTCACCGAGCATCCCTAAGGTAATGGCGCCGGCCCCATTCCAGAACAGCCCCACCAGCACGAGTGTATAGGCCACCGCGCGGCGGTAGTCGAGCCCGAACCAGCGTACCAGCCAGAGGGTGCAGAACAGTCCGGTGCCGGAGGTCAGCGATCCGTTCAGAACGCCGACGACAAACAGACCGAGACCACCCAGGAAATAACCGCGACGTGTACGGTGGATAGGGTTGTGTTCGAGCCCGAGCCTTTTATTAAAGTATGAATACACCCCCAGCCCGATGGTGAGGACACCCAGCGAAAACCGCGCCAGGGCGTCCGGAACATCCAGAATAAAGGCCGCGCCGACCACCACCCCGGGCAATCCCGCGGCGAGAATAAAGAGTGAAAAATTCCGCTCCAGCGATTGTTCGCGCAGATGTCGCAGGGTGGCGCCCACACCGAGCGCGACACTGGCGACCTTGTGGGTCGCGAGCGCCACCCCAAACGGCAGGCCGAGAAAAATCAGCGCGGGAAACTGCAGCAGCCCGGCGGCGCCGCCGGCGAATGCCGAGAACACATTCGCCACCAGCGACACCAGCAACAATATAAGCTGCTCGGTCCAGTTCACCGGCGGATCAACCAGCGGAATTTCCCGGGGATCATGGCCGCAAATTATGGCACAGATGGCCAAGTCTCCACGGCTGCCTTCCCGGGCGCTACCGCCCTTCGGCGTCTCCGTGCCGCACGGCAGACGCGGTTGACACCCACGGGCCGGCGCCTATCTTGAATGGACAAGGAGTAACCATTTCATGCTGCGGAAAAAACCCGTTTTCATCCTTACCCTCGTCCTGGGCCTTATCCTCCCCGCCGTTGGCGCTTATGCCGCCAGCGGCCCGACCATCAAAAAATGCCAGGACGCCACCGGCCAATGGCACTACGGCGACACCGCCGCCGAAGCCTGCGCCAAATCCAAGATCACGGTGCTGAATGAAGAGGGCGTGACAAAAAAAGTCATCGCAGCGCCGCCAACAGCGCAGGAAATCAAAGAGCGCGAGGCACAAAGAGAAACCAGTGAAGTGGAACAACAGAAAGCCGTGGAACAGGCGAAAAAAGATACTCTGCTGCTCTCAACCTATGGCGTGGAAGACGACATTATTTATATTCGCGACCGCAAGATCGCGCAGGTAGAAACCACGGTCAAGGCCAGCGAGGAAACCTTGAAATCCCTGCGGGCCGCACTGACGCGCATGGAGGCGCAGGCCGTGGACGAAAGCAAGCATGACAAGAAGGACGAGCAGACCGCTAAAAACATCGAACAAACCAGGAAACAGATCGCGCGGCACGAAGCCGTGGTTGCCGACAAGCGCAAGGAACAGGAAGCCATACGCAATCAATATGCTGAGGAACTCCAGCGTTATCGTGAACTCAAGAAACAACAGCCGGCAAAATCCGCTCCGACCTCGGCCAACAAACAGTGAACCGTGATTCGTGAATCGTTAGTCGTGATTTACGACTCACGACTAACGGATTACGAATCACGATTCACGAATCACTCGCCTCCTGTTCCACCCAGCGCCGCCCGGTCTCGGTCAGCTCCTGTTTCCAGAACGGCGCGCGCGTTTTCAGTTCATCAATCAGGTAGCGGCAGGCGGCGAACGCGTCATCGCGATGCGCCGCCCACACCGCCACGCACACGATCGGATCGTTGAGGCGCAGCTCGCCATAACGATGAATCACCAGCAGATCGGCGATCGACCAACGGGATGACGCCTCGGCGGCAATCCGTTCAAGATGTTTCTCGGTCATGGAGGCGTAATGCTCCAGGGTCATGGCCTGCACCGCGGCGCCTTGATTGAAATCCCGCAGCGTCCCGACAAACACCGCGGTCGCGCCGTACTTGCCCTGAAGTGCCTGCTGCCCGGACTGATACCGCACGATCTCCTGCCAAGGATCGAAGGTCTCCGCTAAAAGACGAATCTTCATCGCACACCCCCGGTTACGGGCGGGAAAAACGCCACCTCATCCCCATCCCGCACCGGCCGGTCGGGCTTTACGTACTCCATGTTCACCGCGGCCAATACATTTTCCGGCAAAGGGATTTGCGCGCTCTTGTTCCAGACATCCGAAACTGTGGCTACACCCGTGCCATCAATAATATCTTGGCCCTTGCCCAACCGCTCGCGGATGCTGGCGAAGTACCTGACTGTAATACTCATGAATTAAACCCCCGCGGTTCGTAAGGTGGACGGCAAGGCCAACTGCGTTAGAATAACCTGCCTACCGAGGATTTGCAGTGGGGCTGCCACACCGGCATTCCACCCTGCTGTGAACCTACCCCGTTTCCAGGGATCGGCTCTGCCTCTGCAAATAAGTGAAACTTATGAGCGGCACTAGTTTTTCTAATTAGTTTTAGAGCCGTTGACGCTATACAGTTCCGCGGCTCGGTCTTGTGACTTAAATAATTATCAAGCAATCATTCGC
The DNA here is from genome assembly GCA_030650525.1 of Sulfuricaulis sp. GTDB lineage: Bacteria > Pseudomonadota > Gammaproteobacteria > Acidiferrobacterales > Sulfurifustaceae > Sulfuricaulis. The sequence goes on along the minus strand of JAUSDQ010000008.1, from coordinate 2,509 downwards.
ACACAGGGGAAGAGAATCCATGTATATCCAGACGAACAAAGTAGGGCGACATTTATTTATGTCCGGACGAACGAAAGTAGGGAGACATTGATGTCTAAACTAGTCAATCCACATGGCGGCGGGGAACTGAAAACTCTCCTGCTGCAGGGCGCGGCGCTCACCGAAGAAAAGAAGCGTGCGCAATCGCTGCCCAAGGTTCGTATCGCCTCGCGCGAGTCCGGCGATCTCATCATGCTCGGCATCGGCGGCTTCACCCCGCTCGACGGGTTCATGACACATGCCGACTGGGAAGAAGTCTGTGACGGTATGAAAATGACCAACGGCCTGTTCTGGCCGATCCCGATCACCCTCTCCACCGAGAAGAGCATAGCCGACGGCATCAAGACCGGCTCCGAGATAGCGCTGGTGGACGGCGAGTCCGGCGAGATCATGGCCACGATGAAGGTCACCGAGAAGTACACCATAGATAAGGCACACGAGTGCATGATGGTATACAAGACGACCGACCTGGAGCACCCCGGCGTCAAGATGGTGATGGAACAGGGCGAGGTTAATCTCGCCGGCCCGGTGAAGGTGCTTTCGCAGGGCGGCTTCCCGGAGAAATACGGCGACGAATTCCTTACCCCGGCCCAGACCCGCGAGATGTTCAAGAAGAATGGTTGGTCCACGATCGCCGCGTTCCAGACCCGCAACCCGATGCACCGCTCCCACGAATACCTCGCCAAAGTCGCGGTCGAAACCTGCGACGGCGTGCTCATCCATTCATTGCTCGGCAAGCTCAAGCCCGGCGACATCCCCGCCGACGTGCGTTCCAAATCCATCGGCGTGCTGATCGAAAAGTACTTCGTCAAGAACACCGTGATCCAGGCCGGCTATCCGTTGGACATGCGTTACGCCGGTCCGCGCGAGGCGCTGCTGCACGCGCTGTTCCGCCAGAACTACGGCTGCTCGCACCTGATCGTCGGCCGCGACCACGCCGGCGTCGGCAGCTACTACGGCCCGTTCGACGCGCATCACATCTTCGACGAGATTCCGAAGAACGCGCTCGAGACCAAGCCGCTCAAGATCGACTGGACCTTCTGGTGCTACCAATGCGGCGGCATGGCCTCGGCCCGCACCTGCCCGCACGACGAGAAGGAGCGGCTGCTGCTGTCCGGCACCAAGCTGCGCAAGATGCTGTCGGAAGGCGGCGACGTCCCGGCCGAGTTCTCGCGCCCCGAGGTGCTGACGGTGCTGCGCGCCTACTACGCCAGCCTGACCGAGAAGGTTGAAGTCAAGCTTTCCGGCCATTCGGCCCGATAAGAGTCAAGAGTTTAGAGTTCGTTAATTGCTTTAACCGTTTTTAATTGCAACCTTTAAAGATAGACGGAGAGCCACCATGCCAACATTTGTACGTACCGATAAATGCGATGGCTGCAAGGGTCAGGACAAGACCGCCTGCATGTACATCTGCCCCCATGACCTGATGAAGCTCGACAAGGACGGCTCCGAAACCGGCCATGCGATGAAGGCCTGGAACCAGGAGCCCGAGCAGTGCTGGGAATGCTATTCCTGCGTGAAGATCTGCCCGCAACAGGCCATTGAGTGCCGTCACTATGCCGACATCGTTCCCCTCGGCGGTTCCGTACAGCCGCTGCGTGGCACCGACTCGATCATGTGGACCATCAAGTTCCGCAACGGCACCATCAAGCGCTTCAAGTTCCCGATCCGCACCACGCCGGAAGGCTCGATCAAGCCGTACGAGAACAAGCCCAAGGCGGACATGGCCAAGATCGACCAGTCCGGTTTCTTCACGGCGAACAGCATCCACACGACGGATCGCAGCCAGTTGCTGAGCGGCTAACTTTTTCAACAACCACCGGCGAAGCTGCCGCGAGGGGCCGCGTGCCCCGGCAGGTCGCCGTCACAGAAGGTGAACAATCATGGCAGAAGGTACTTTTGGTAATCCGCAGATAATCGAGGAAGAAGTCGACATCCTCATCATCGGCGGCGGTATGGCGGCCTGCGGCGCGGCATTCGAAATCATGCGCTGGAACGAGAGCGCTGGCCTCAAGGTCAAACTGGTCGACAAGGCTGCCATGGACCGCTCCGGCGCCGTGGCGATGGGCCTGTCCGCGATCAACACCTACGTGGGTGAGAACGATCCGGCCGACTACGTGCGCTACGTGCGTAACGACCTGATGGGCATCATCCGCGAAGACCTGGTGTACGACGTCGGCCGTCACGTGGACGACTCGGTGCACCATTTCGAGGACTGGGGCCTGCCGATCTGGAAGCAGCCCGGTGACGAAAGCAAGCCGCTGACGCAGGGTGGCAAGCCGGTGCGTTCCGGCAAGTGGCAGATCATGATCAACGGCGAGTCCTACAAGTGGATCGTCGCCGAGGCCGCGAAGAAGGCGCTAGGGATGGAAAACATCCGCGAGCGCGTGTTCATCGTGCGCCTGGTCAACGACAAGAACGATCCGAACCGCGTCGCCGGCGCCGCCGGTTTCTCGGTGCGCGAAAACAC
>JAUSDQ010000348.1 GCA_030650525.1 Sulfuricaulis sp. | reverse complement strand
ACGCCGTCCTTCATCGGGCGGATCGCGGTGATGTTGCCCGGTGTGCGCCCAAGCATCTGCTTGGCGGCCAGCCCGACCTGCTGGATTACCTTCTTGCCGTTTGGCCCGCCCTCCTGGCGGATCGCCACCACAGACGGTTCGTTCAGCACGATGCCTTGCCCGCGCACCCAGATGAGCGTATTGGCAGTGCCGAGGTCAATCGCCAGATCGTTGGCAAAATAGCCGTTCAAAAATCCAAACATGGTCAGTCCCTGATAGTCGAAGAGATTCGTCAATAAACTTCTTTATGATACCCTATTAGCCTTATTTCAATAAAGTTTTTACTATGTCCCCTACTATGTTTTTGGCCAATGCCGATGTCCGGAAAGTCGCCCGTCTGGCGCGGCTGGCAATGGACGAAACGGAAATCGAGGCAGCCCGCTCACAACTGTCCGGCATTTTTGCACTGATTGCGGAAATGCAGGCTGTCGATACCCAAGGCATCGAGCCGATGTCGCACGCCCAGGATGTATCGCAGCGGCTGCGCGAGGATGCCGTCACCGAAACCGACCAGCGCGAGCTGTTCCAGTCCATTGCCCCGCAAGTCGAAGCGGGGCTGTATCTCGTTCCGCAAGTCATCGAATAGTCTCAACCATGCTCAATTCCAGTTTGCAACAACTTGGCAGCGCGCTGCGCGCCAAACAGGTTTCCAGCGTCGAACTGACGCAGCTTTACCTCGACCGCATCGCCAGCCTCAACACGAAGCTGAACGCTTACATCACTGTCCAGCCGGAAGTGTCGCTGGCGCAGGCGCGCGCAGCCGATGCCCGCATCGCCGCCGGCCAAGCCGATGCGCTGACCGGCATTCCGATCGCGCAGAAGGACATCTTCTGCGCCAAGGGCTGGCGCACAACCTGCGGCTCGAAGATGCTGCACAACTTCGTCTCGCCCTATGACGCGCATGTCATCACACGATTCAACGATGCGGGCGCGGTAAACCTCGGCAAGACCAACATGGACGAGTTCGCGATGGGCTCGTCGAACGAGACTTCGCACTACGGCACGGTGAAAAATCCGTGGAATGCGGCATATGTGCCCGGTGGCAGTTCCGGAGGCTCGGCCTGTGCTGTGGCCGCGCGTCTGTGTGCCGCCGCAACGGGAACCGACACCGGCGGTTCGATCCGTCAGCCCGCCGCGCTGTGCGGCATCTCCGGTCTGAAGCCCACCTATGGCGTGTGCTCCCGCTATGGCATGATCGCCTTTGCCTCCAGCCTCGACCAGGCAGGGCCGATGGCGCGCAGCGCGGAAGATTTGGCGCTGATGCTCAATGCGATGGCCGGTTTCGACGAGCGCGACTCCACCAGCCTGCAACGCGAAAGAGAAGACTACGCGCGCGACCTGACGAAGCCGCTGAACGGCCTGCGCATCGGACTACCGAAGGAGTTTTTCGCCGAGGGTTTGAGCAACGATGTAGCGAAAGCCGTCGAAACGGCGATTGCCGAATACAGGAAGCTCGGCGCGTCCGTGGTCGAAATCAGCCTGCCGAATTCCAGGCTGTCCGTTCCGGTGTATTACGTGCTGGCCCCGGCGGAAGCATCGAGCAACCTGTCGCGCTTCGACGGCGTGCGCTACGGCTACCGCGCACCGGACTATACCGACCTTGCCGACATGTACGAAAAGAGCCGCGCGCAGGGCTTCGGCGCGGAAGTGAAGCGCCGCATCATGATCGGCACCTATGTCCTGAGCCACGGCTACTATGATGCCTATTATCTCCAGGCGCAGAAGATCCGCCGCCTGATCGCACAGGATTTCACCGATGCGTTCAAGCAGTGCGACATCATCATGGGGCCGACCGCGCCGTCTACCGCCTTCAAGCTGGGCGAGAAGGGCGACGACCCGGTGCAGATGTACCTGTCCGATATCTACACCATCGCGGTGAACCTCGCCGGACTGCCCGGCATGTCCATCCCCTGCGGTTTCGGCGCGGCCAACAATGGCAATCCGGGTATGCCGGTCGGCTTGCAGATCATCGGCAACTATTTCGAGGAAGCGCGCATGTTGAATATTGCGCACCAATATCAACTGGCGACCGACTGGCATAGCCGTGCGCCGAATGGAATTTGAGATGCTCGTCCGTGGTGGATACGCTGCGCTTTATCCACCCTACGATTTGAGCGAATTGAGGTAGAGGTAGGGTGGATAAAGGCCGCAGGCCGTATCCACCAATAAACATAATGAGCGAATACAGGCGTGCCTCTCAGCCCGGCGGATATTACTTCTTTACTGTGGTTACTCACGGGCGCCGCCCATGGTTGACGGGAGAATACGCGATAGACCGGCTGCGAAATGCCTTTCGTCGCGCCATGCAGGATCGCCCATTTACCATGGATGCCATCGTCATATTGCCCGACCACTTGCACTGCATCTGGCAATTGCCCGAAGGCGACAATGATTTTTCGGAGCGGTGGCGGCAAATTAAGCGATTTGTTTCCATCGGAATAAACAGCCCGCTTAATGCCCGCAAGGAAAAGGCATTGTGGCAGCGGCGTTACTGGGAACACCTGCTCAGGAACGAGGAAGACTGGCGGCGTCACATGGATTACATTCACTACAACCCGGTCAAACATGGTTATGTTTGCCGACCTGCGGACTGGCCTCATGGTTCATTCCAGCAGGCAGTGGCGCGGGGTTGGTATGATGCTTCATGGGGCGAGCAAGAGCCGGTAATCATTGCCGGCATAGAGTTTGAGTAAGAGGTAGGGTGGATAAAGCGCATAGCGCGTATCCACCATGATGGATCAGGTGGATACGGCCTGCGGCCTTTATCCACCCTACAGAGGGAATCATAGTATGACCTGGGAAATCGTCATCGGGCTGGAAGTGCATGCGCAACTCTCGACCAGCAGCAAAATATTCTGCGGCGCCTCGACCGCGTTCGGCGCGGAGCCGAACACCCAGGCTGATGCGGTGAGCATCGCGCTGCCCGGTGTGCTGCCGGTGCTGAACAAAGGTGCAGTGGAGCGCGCGATCAAGTTCGGCCTCGCCACCGGCGCGCACATCGCGCCGCGCTCGGTGTTCGCGCGCAAGAATTATTTCTACCCAGATCTGCCCAAGGGCTACCAGATCAGCCAGTTCGACCTGCCGGTGGTCGGCAACGGCCAGCTTGTTATTCATGTGCCCGCGTCGGGCAAACAGGGGCCTTACGAAAAAACGGTGCGCATCACCCGCGCGCACCTCGAAGAAGATGCGGGCAAGTCAATTCATGGGAGTTCTCTCAGTGGTGTAGTTGGCTTGGGAGTTGTTGGTCTGATGCGCGTGGGTATGCCACTCGTGGACGAGTACCGAGACTTGTCAAAATTAACCGGCATCGACCTGAACCGTGCCGGCACGCCGCTGCTGGAGATCGTCTCCGAGCCGGACATGCGCTCCGCCGCCGAGGCGGTAGCCTACGCAAAAGCATTGCACACGCTGGTGCGCTGGATCGGCATCTGCGACGGCAACATGCAGGAAGGATCGTTCCGCTGCGATGTGAACGTGTCGGTGCGTCGCCCCGGTGAACCGCTCGGCACACGCCGCGAGATCAAGAACCTCAACTCGTTCAAGTTTATGCAACAGGCCATCGATTACGAGGTGCAATGGCAAATTGACACGCTGGAAAACGGCGGCAAAATTCACCAGGCCACCATTTTGTTCAACCCCGACACGGGCGAGACGCGTGCGATGCGCAGCAAAGAAGAGGCGCACGATTACCGCTACTTCCCCGACCCGGACCTGCTGCCGCTGGACATCAGCGAGGAGTGGATCGCACAGGTGCGCACCCGCTTGCCGGAGCTGCCGCAGGCCAAGCAGACGCGTTACGTCAGCGAGCTCGGCCTGTCGGCCTACGACGCCAGCATTCTGACATCCTCGCGCGAGATGGCGGATTTCTTCGAGACCGCGCTCGCCGCTGTACCCGAAGATGCCAAACTATGCGCCAACTGGATCATGGGTGAGGTAAACGCCCAATTGAATCGCGACAACCTGGATATGGCGCAATGCCCGGTCACGCCAATACAGATTGGCGGCATACTGAAGCGCATCGTGGATAACACCATCTCCAACTCCGGTGCGAAGGAAGTGTTCCGCACGATGTGGGCGGAAGGCGGTGACGCCGATGCGATCATCGAAGCCAAGGGTTTGAAGCAGGTCTCCGACAGTGGCGCGATCGAAGCGCTGGTGGATGAGATCATCGCCGCCAATGCCGATAAAGTGGCGGAGTACCGCAGCGGAAAGGACAAGCTGTTCGGTTTCTTCGTCGGCCTCGCGATGAAGGCCAGCAAGGGCAAGGCCAACCCGGCGCAGTTGAATGAGGTGTTGAAGCGGAAGCTTTTCGGTTGAATCAGCCTCTCGTTTGAATCGGGCCGTGTGTCGAAATACGCTACAATCGTACGGCCTGAACGGGAATCACGCGCAATTTTGTTGAGTTGCCGCTTTTCGAACTGAATATCCTGCTTGGTACGGTGCCTCGTTTTCCCATATGAAACTCATATTTCAAAATTTGCTGTCGGTATTTTTACTTGCGTGCCTCTCGCAGGCTGTATCGGCGATGTCATTGGGCGACGGACAAATTACCAGCCGCGTGGGCGAGCCTTTTTCGGCTAATATTTCCTTTGTAGGCGCTTACGATAAAGATGCTAAATTCTATCAGGTAAAAAGCAGCGAATGCCGCTCATCCCTGATTGGCAGCACAACTGCCGGATGCGATTCCGTTTACGAAGGGCGCTTGACTTTCTTTATCAAGAAAAGGCCGGACGGACAATATTTTCTGCGGGTGGCCGGTGAAAGAAGCGAGAGTTTATTTTATCGCGTCATTATCAAATACAAGTCGCCATCAAGCGGTCTGGTTTATAAAACATTTGATTTTCTGCCTGAATTTAAAAGCGGAAACGACGCTACGGAGGCAACATCGGATGACGACGATGTAACTGTAAACACCTCCGTGCAGCCTAAAAAATACGTCGTTATCATGGGGAATGTCATCGAAATGCCCGGCGATATTGAAGACAAGCCGGCACCGCATGAACCCGAGAAGGCTTCTCCAGCCAAGAGCGTAAACCTTTCAATTGAAGCGAAAACAGCCGATGCAAAGCCGGCTGATAGTCCCAAGCAGAAACGCGCCAGCCCGGATGCTTCAAATAAACAGGCACCGAAGGTAAAACGCCAAACTAATAAAGCGGCAGCGCCGGAGTTGATGATCAAGAAAGAGGGCTCGTATGCTGACGAGATAATTGCACTTCAAAAAGAAAATGAGGCAATTGGACAACAAATTGCCCTGCTTGAAAAACAAATAGCCTTGCTCAAGAAAGTTGAAAACCTGAAGGCACAGGCGGGTGCATCTTCCGTTCCCGCACAGCATCCCGTATTAATTCCTGCTCAAACCATAAAGCAGCCTGACGATAGCGGTATTCCTGCATTAAACTGGATTCTGATTGCTATTGTTTTGCTTTTGATGGCATTGCTGTTCTTCTTATACAGAAAACAAAAAAAATTGTTCCACATGCGTAGTCTTGCCGAATTTAAACCAGCCATGGTTTCTCCGACATCCAGCGAGGACAGTAAATATTTGGACTTGATTAACGAGTTTCCCAGAAAATAACGGGTTTACTTTATTCCAATTCAAATAATCTATTGGAAAAAACTGCGTCATGCCGGCGCAGGCCATTGGTCATACTGGTGGTAATTTGACTGGATTTTTAACTTTAAACCGGAGGACAACATGGCAATGGATGTGATTGATTATTATCTGCGCGGCGACGATATGCAGTTTGTCGAGATCGAGCTCGATCCGGGCGAGGCCGCCATCGGCGAGGCAGGCAGCATGATGTACATGGAAGACGGCATCCAGATGGATACGGTGTTCGGCGACAGCTCGGCGCAGCAGGGCGGCATCTTCGGCAAATTGCTCGGTGCGGGAAAGCGCCTGATTACCGGCGAATCGCTGTTCACGACGATTTTTACAAACAAGGGGCAGGGCAAGAAAAAAGTGGCCTTCGCCGCGCCCTACACCGGCAAGATTATCCCGTTCGATCTGCAAAAATACGGCGGCACCATGATCTGCCAGAAGGATGCCTTCCTGTGCGCGGCCAAGGGCGTGTCGCTCGGTATCGCATTCCAGAAGAAGCTCGGTGCAGGCTTTTTCGGCGGCGAGGGTTTCATCATGCAAAAGCTGGAAGGGGACGGCCTGGCCTTCGTGCATTCCGGCGGCGCGGTGATGGAACGCAACCTCGCACCCGGCGAGATATTGCGCGTGGATACGGGTTGCGTGGTGGCTTATACGCCGAGCGTCGACTTCGATATCCAATTTGTCGGCGGCGTCAAAACCGCGCTGTTTGGCGGCGAAGGGCTGTTTTTCGCGGTCATGCGCGGACCGGGCACGGTGTGGCTGCAATCGCTGCCGTTCGCGCGGCTGGCCTCGCGAATCTTTGCCGCGGCCCCCGTCAGGAAGGGTGGCGGCGGTTCGGGTGGAGAGCAGGGTGGGTTGCTCGGAAGTTTGTTAAACGGTGACGACTGAGCACTTGTGATAAACCCGGGTAATTCATTAAGCGTGATTCGTGTGACGCCGATGCATTCCCCCTTTCTGAAAGGGGGAGGCGGGACGAATTTCCTCTTTTCCCGTGACGAATTCTTTCGCAAGCGCTGAGCAATTTCCGGCGCGCGGATTCGGTTCCGGCCTGCCGCCGGAAGGTGCTCCGGTGCAAGTGCGCCTTGCGGGTGAGCAGCTCCATATCGAAGGCTGGCCGGAGGCCATCTCGGTAAACCGCAGCGAAGTGGCCGTACGCCGACAGGGCGATGGACTGCTGCTGGAATGGCAAATACCCACCGGGCATTGCGCGATGCTGCTCGGGCCGCAAGCCGTAACCGCCCTTTCCGCCTGGCTACCGCCCATCGCCGCGCAGCGAGATCACGCAACACGCCGCTGGTTAGGGATTTCGCTGTTCCTGGCCATCGGCCTGCCGTTGCTGCTGCTGGCGTTGTTCTTCGTTTTCCGCGCCGAGATCGTCGATGCCGTGGTGGCGCGTATACCCGTTGAACAGGAAATAAAACTCGGCGAGCAACTGTGGCAGATGCAGAGCGCCCAGCTCAAATTGATCGAAGGCACCGCCGCGAACCGCTTCCTCGAAGAAATCGGAGCGCGCCTCGCGCAGGCGCGACCGACGCCATACCGCTATCGCTTTTCGCTGGCGGACGATCCCAGCGTCAATGCCTTTGCGATGCCGGCCGGCTTCATTGTCGTGCATCGCGGGCTGATCGAGAAAGCGGCTTCCGCCGAAGAAGTGGCGGGTGTGCTGGCGCATGAAATCGAGCACGCCGAACAGAGACATTCCTTGCGCGGCATGGCGCAGGCGCTTGGCTTTACGGCTGTCTGGATTGCCATCACGGGCGATATCGGCGGCGGGGTTGCCGGAGAGTGGCTGAAAGGGCTGGCCGGAATGCAATTCTCTCGCGAGCAGGAATCCTCCGCAGATGCAGGAGGTTATACGCGCTTGTTGGCGGCAAAGATCGACCCACACGGCATGGCGAGTTTTTTTGAAACACTGTCGAAACAGCAAGGCGACCTGCCCGGCGCGATGAGCCTGCTCTCCACTCATCCGGCCAGCGCGGAACGCGCCGCGGCCATCAAAGTGCAATTGCAAACCGCGCCAACCTTTCCGCCGCTGGCTTACGACTGGGCGGCAATACGCGCATCGTTGTCAAAGGGTAGTGCCGCAACGGTCACGCACTGAGAAAGTTCTTCTGACCCAACTATTGAGCATTACATAATTCGCGACAATCGCTCCGTTCGGGCTGAGGTATCGAAGCCTATGGCTATACGCGAACTTACCCTTCGATACCTCAGGGTGAACGGTGTAATGAATTATGTAATGCTCGATAGTTTATTATTGATCCGGCAACAAACACTATGAGCTTCGTCATTCCGGACTTGATCCGGAATCCAGCAAAAGCAATACGGCGCGCCTTGCGCACCAATGGATACCGGCCTCCGCCGGTATGACGGAGTTTTGTGCAAATTGATAATCCCGGTTCAAATCTCCAGCGTCAGGCATTTGCATGCGCCGCCTGCCTTGAGGAATTCGGAAACATCCGTTTCGATGACTTCGAAGCCGCGTTGCTTCAAAGCGGATTTCAGCTCTGCCGATGCCTTGTGCAGGATGATGCTCTGTCCGATGGAGATCGCATTGCACGCGAAATTCCCCGCATCTGTTTCCGCAACCCAGATGATGTCTTCGCCGAAGGCATCGTCGAGTGCATTTACGCTTGCTCCGGAAAATGCCTTTTCATAGGCGATGGCCTGGCCTTCCGGCAGCGGGCAGAATGCCGTGTCGAGGTGATACCAGTGGGGATCGATCAGTTCGAGCGCATGGACTTCGACTTTAAGCGCGGCGACGATTTCCTCCAGCGCATGGGATGCGCTCCTGATCCCCGAGCCAAACCAGAGCCTGCGCTTGGAATCGAACAGAGCATCCCCCGCACCTTCGAATATCGTTTCTTCTTTCAGGTGCAGCACGCGGTAGCCTCGCGATGCAAAGAATTTTGCGAAGTGCTGCGCTTCGGGCTGCCGCTCTGCATGGCGGAACGACGAAACGAGCACATCATTTTTGTGAATCAATCCCGCGTTTGCGGTGAACACCATATCCGGCAGCCCGGCAATGGGCTCGACCAGTTCGACCGACGCCAGCTTCGCCACGATGTCATGCAGATTGTTCCACTGCTGCTTTGCCAGATCGCTGTTTACTTTTCCCTGATTGCCTTCCATCCAGGGATTGATCACGTAGCACACTTCAAAAAACTTCGGCTCACACATCAGGAAACGCTTCATCGGTTGCCCTCATCGTTTTATTGAGTGCTGTATTTATCTGCGCGGCATATGTTTCCCGGCTTGAGATAGCTTCTGATGGCGCAATCAACTGCCGGTGATGCGCTTGATGCCTGCCAGTGAAAAATCCGCGATGTGGCCGGCTATCGCATCGATCTCCTTGCCGTCGTAACGCAGTTTGGGATGCAAGCGCTGCAATACGGGGTGCGAATGGCGGTAGAAGAGGCATTGGCCGAGGATGCTGTGCACGCAGCGGCGCAATTCGGCTTCGCTGGTTTTGCCGCCCCCGGCGTTATTGTCAAGGATTTCGCGCACGAGATCGCCCAGGAATTCATGCAGCGGCGCGATGGCTTCGCGCACGATCTTGTCCAGCGCGGGCGTTGGGTCGGCCAATTCGCGCGCCATGATCCGGCATTGCGATGAAGGGGTTTTCTCATCCAGCAGCATTGACATGAAATCGCGGATGAACAGTTGCAGGCGCATCTCCGGGTTTTTGCCGGCTTTGACATTGGCCATCTGCAAAGCCTTGAGCTGCCCGAAATTCAACGCCTCGGCAAGCAGCCCATCCTTGCTGCCGAAATGGTAATTTACCGATGCGACATTCGTTTCGGCGCGGCGGCATATCTCGCGCACCGTCGCACCCTGGAAACCCTGCTGTGAAAACGCTTCGCGTGCCGCGTTCAGCAGGCGGGAACGGGTCTGTTCGCTGACGTTTTTTGTTGCGGAGGTCATTTGGCTGCCCCAAGTTGCCCGCCCGATGCGCTTTGCCCGGCGAGCGCCTTGTAAAGTTGCGCGGCCACCGACAACAGGGTGCGGCGCACCTGCAAGGCTCCCTGCTGCGCGGCATAAGATTCGCGTTGCGCGTCCAGCACTTCAAGGTGGCTGATGATGCCCACTTCGTAACGCGCTTCCACCAGGCGTAGCCGGCGATTCTGCGTTTCGGCATTGGCCTCCTGCGCGGCGAGCTGCGCTGCAAGTTTCTCTCGCGCATTCAATAAATCTGCAACTTCGCGAAAGGCCTGCTGGATGGTTTTTTCATATTCGGCGACGGCGATCACCTTGCGCGCCTCGGCGACATCGACGTTGGCTGAAGTGCGCCCGGCATCGAACAGCGGCAGCGTAAGCGCAGGCTGGAAGCTCCACGCGCCGCTGCCCGCATCGAACAACCCGGCCAATGTGCGGCTGGCCGTGCCGACGCTACCTGTCAGTGTAATGCGCGGCAGGAAGGCCGCGCGTGCCGCGCCGATATTGGCATTCGCGGCAATCAGTTTCTGCTCGGCAGCTAGCACGTCGGGGCGTTGCAGCAACACTTCGGAAGGCAGTCCCGCGATTAGGTCTGGAGCCATGTCCTGTGCGCCAAGGCTGCGCCCGGCGGGGAGGTTTTTCATTTCTGCTGTCGTTTTTCCTACCAGTAGGTTGAGCAGATTTTCTGCTGCGGCCTGCTGCCGCTCAAGGTTCGCCTGTTCGGCCAGCACGGCTTGATAGGCGCCATCCGCCTGCAAGAATTCCATATCGCTGGATATGCCCAGATCGCGGCGGCGTGATATCAATTCCCTGGTTTCGGCGCGCGTCCTGGCGGTTGTCGCCGTGAGCTGGATCCGTTCGCGCATTTCCTGCAACGACAGGTAGGCATTCGCCACGTCGGCGATCAATGACAGGCGAAATGCGCGTTGCGCGGCCTCGGTGGAAAAATAGCTCGCCTTGGCGGCTTCGCTCAGGCTGCTGACTCTTCCCCAGAAATCCAGTTCGAACGACACCACGCCGACATTCACGTCATAGCGTTGCGAGTGCATGGCATTGGCGGTAAATGCCGATGCGCCCGCCGGTGTCAGGGAAGCATTGCGCCCGGCATTCAAATTCAGGGTCGGAAGCCGGTCGGCCTGCTGTATGCCGTATTGTGCGCGGGCTTCTGCGATGCGCGCCGTGGCGATACGCAGGTCGCGGTTGTTCTCCAGCGCGGTTGAAATCAGCGCCTGCAAGCGCGGGTCCGGAAAATAGCGTTCCCAGCCGGTATCCGAGACCGGGCGGGCACCCTCCTGTTTGGCGTTGTCGGGCCACGCGGCGGGAACCGGCGCGGCGGGCCGCAGGTACTCGGGCATCATCGAACAGCCCGCCAGTGCCATTAGCAGGGCAGCGGATCCGAATAATCCTTTGGGGAATCCAACCCGCCTCCCCCTTTGAAAAAGGGGGATTGAGGGGGATTTTGGTATTTTGGCAACGCTCAAATCCCCCCTAGCCCCCCTTTTGCAAAGGGGGGAATGCAGTGCAATTCGCGGCCAAGATTTTTCAATCATGCTGCTCCTCCTTATGCTTCCGCGCATGTCCCGGAAAGAGCCGTCGCACCACCATGAAGAATACCGGCACCAGAAAAATGGCGAGCACGGTGGCGGCAACCATGCCGCCAATGACGCCGGTGCCGATGGCGCGGCGGCTTTCTGCGCCCGCACCGGTGGAGATGGCCAGCGGAAACACGCCCGCGACAAAGGCGATGGAGGTCATCAGGATCGGCCGCAGGCGCAGGCGGCAGGCTTCCAGTACGGCAGCAAGCCTTTCCCTGCCTTCATCTTCGAGGCGGCGGGCGAATTCGACGATCAGGATGGCGTTCTTGGCCGCCAGTCCGATGATGGCGATCAACCCGACTTTGAAATAGACATCGTTGGGCAGGCCGCGCAGCTCCACCGCGACCAGTGCGCCGAACACGCCGAGCGGCACGGCCAGCATCACCGCCAATGGAATGGACCAGCTTTCATACAATGCGGCGAGCACCAGAAACACCACCAGCAGTGACACGCCGAACAGCAGCGGCGCTTGCTGGCCGGAGATTTTTTCCTCGGACGAAATGCCCGACCACTCGAAGCCGATGCCCGGCGGCAGCTTCTGGCCGATGGCTTCCATTGCGGCAATGGCCTCGCCGCTGGATACGCCCGGCGCGGTCGCCCCGGAAATCTTCATCGCAGCCAGGCCGTTGTAGCGGTCGAGTTTGGTCGCACCCGCCACCCATTTGGTGCGGACAAATTCCGACAGGCGCACCATGCGCCCGCTGCTGTTGCGCACCGCCGTGCGCATCAGGTCGGCCTCGCTCCGGCGCGTCGCGTCTTCTGCCTGCATTTGCACGCGCAGCACCCGGCCCTGGCGCACGAAGTCGTTGATATAGGACACGCCGAACAGCGATTGAAGGGTATCGTTGAGTTCGGCGGCACTGATTCCCAGCGTCTCCGCCTTGTCGCGATCGATGTCGAGGAAAAGCTGCGGCGCGGGCTCCTGGCCTTCGGGGCGCACGGCGGTCAGGCGCTTGTCGCCCATGGCCATGCCCAGCACCTGATTGCGCGCCTCGATCAGTTTTTCGCGCCCGACCCCGCCGCGATCCTGCAAGCGGAAATCGAAGCCGCCGGCCGAAGCGAGTTCCGGTATCGGCGGCGGGTTGATCGCGAACAACATCGCCTGCTTCATGCGGAAAAATTCCATGTTGGCGCGCTTGATCAATGATTGCGCCGAATTTTCCTTGCCCGGCCTGTCATCCCAGTCCTTGAGCTTGACGAAGGAGAGCGCCATGTTCTGGCCGCGGCCGAAGAAGGAAAATCCCAGCACGCCGACCACCTTGTCCACTTGCGGCTGTTTCAGGAAAAACTGCTCGACCGATTCCAGCACGGCCCGCGATCTTTCGGTCGTGGCTGCGGGCGGCAACTGGATCGCGGTGACGAGGTAGCCCTGGTCTTCTTCCGGCAGAAAGCTGCCCGGCAGCTTCATGTAGGTCCACGCGGCCGCCGCGACGATCACGGCGTAAATCGTGAGGGAGCGCAACAGCCTGCGGCTGGCGTAGTTCACGCCACCGGTGTAGCTTGTTGTTACACGGTCGAAGAAACGGTTGAACCATCCGTGAAAGCCGCGCTCCAGACTTGCCGGGTCGTGCTTGAGCAAACTCGCGCACAGCGCCGGCGTGAGCGAGAGCGCGAGGAAAGCGGAGAATGCCATGGTCGCCACCAGCGTGACGGCGAACTGGCGGTAAATCGCGCCGGTGGAGCCGCCGAAGAACGCCATCGGCACGAATACCGCCATCAGCACCAGCGTGATCGCGATGATCGCGCCGGTGATTTCCTTCATCGCCTGCTGGGTCGCCGCGCGCGGATCGAGATGGTTGGCACGCATGTTGCGCTCGACGTTTTCCACCACCACGATGGCATCGTCCACGACGATGCCGATCGCCAGCACCATCGCAAACAGCGTCAGCACGTTGATCGAGAAACCGAAAACATACAGCCCCAGCAGCCCGCCCATCAGCGACACCGGCACGACGATCGCGGGTATCAGCGTGGTGCGCCAGTTGCCGAGGAAGATGAACATCACCAGCACCACCAGCGCCGCAGCCTCCAGCAGGGTGATCACCACTTCGCGGATGGACAGTTCGATGAAGCGCGTGGTGTCGTAGGGCACCACCCAGTCCACGCCTTGCGGGAAGTAGCGCGACAGTTCCTTCATCTTCGCGCGTACGCCCTGCGCGGTCGCCAGCGCGTTTGCGCCCGGCGTGATGCGTATCGCCATCCCGGCGATGGGTTTGCCGTTGAGGCGCGCGGAGCGGTTGTAGTCCTGCGCGCCGAGCTCGACGCGGGCGATGTCCTTGAGCCGCACGGATGAGCCATCCGGGCTGGCGCGTATCACGATGTCGCCGAATTCTTCCGGGGTGGAGAGGCGCCCGCGGCTACCGAGGACGGCGTTGATCTCCTGCCCCGGCGTTGCTGGGAGTTGACCCACTTCGCCCAGCGGCAGCAACGCATTCTGCGCGCGCACCGCACGGCCGACATCGGCGGGCGAGATCGAAAAGGCCTCCAGACGATCCGGTTTGAGCCAGATGCGCATCGAATATTCGGTGCCGAACAGCAGCACCTCGCCCACGCCGGGCACGCGCAGCAGCGGCTCCATCACGCTGGCGGTGGCGTAGCTGCCGAGATCGACGGCATTCAGGCGGCCATCCGGCGAAACCAGCGCCACCACCATGATGAAGTTGCGCCCGGCGCGGGTCACCGTCACGCCCAGCCGCCGCACGTCGTCTGGCAGACGCGCTTCCACGCGCTTGATGCGGTTCTGCGCCTCGACCGAAGCGAACTGGATGTCGGTGCCGGGCTTGAAGGTCAGCGTCACCTGACCGGAGCCGACCTGCGAACTGGAATCCATGTAGAGCAGGTTTTCGATGCCGTTCATTTCCTGCTCGATCAACTGCACTGCACTTTGTTCGACCACCTGCGCCGATGCGCCGGGGTAGGTGACAGAAACGTCCAGCGCGGGCGGTGCCACCGATGGGTATTGCGACACCGGCAACGCGCGCAGCGCGAGTATCCCGGCGAACGTGATGAGGATCGCGATTACCCAGGCGAAGATCGGGCGGTCAATGAAGAATTTGGCGAACATGAGTAATCCCTATGGTTTGCTGTTCGCCACAGGCGGTGTTGCTTTATCTTCTGCTTTTTGTGTGCTGCTCACTGCGGGCAGTGTTGCTTTGTCTTTTGTTTTTTGTACGCTGCTCGCCGCAGGCGGCGCTGCTTTGCCATCTGTTTTTTGCACGCTGCTCGCCGCAGGCAGTGCTACTTTATCTTCGGTCTTCTGTACGCTGCTCACTGCGGGCGGTACCACTTTGTCTTCTGCCTTTTGTGTGCTGCTTAAGGACACCGCTTTTACCGGTGTGCCCGGTCTTGCCTTCTGCAAGCCATTCACGATGACCTGCTCGCCGCCCTTTAATCCTTCGGTGATGATGAAATCGCCGCCTGCCATGCCGCCTGTTTTGACCAGCAACGGCGCGGCCTTGCCGTCGGGGGTTACGATCATCACGAATTGCCCCTGCGGATTGGCTTGCACGGCGCGCTGTGGAATGCGTATCGCGTTTTCGGCCTCCGCTTCCGGGAAACGGATACGCACGAACATGCCGGGCAGTAAATCGCGTTTGGGATTCGGGAATTCGGCGCGCAACGACACCGAACCGGTGCCCGGATCGACTGCCATGTCGGTAAATAAAATGCTGCCTTCGAACGGATAAACGCTGCCGTCTTCCAGCATCAATTCCACCATGACGGATTCGGCGTGTTTGAGCTTGCCTGACTCGACGGCCTGCCTCAGGCGCAGCAAGTCGGCGCCGGATTGCGTGAAATTGGCATAAATCGGATCAAGCTGCTCGATGGTTGTCAGCAGCGTGGGTTCGCTCTTGCCGACAAGGGCGCCTTCGGTCACGAGTGCGCGTCCGACATGCCCGGAAATGGCGGCGGGGACGCTTGCATTCTCCAGGTCTTCCTCGGCGCGGATCAGCGCGGCTTCGGCCTGTTTGACCTTGGCCTTGGACAGATCCAGTTCCTGCTGGCTGATGGCCTTGATTTCAACCAACGGCTTATATCGTTCGACATTCTGGCGCGCAATCGCCAGATCCGCCTTGGCAGATTCGGCGGCAGCCTTATACGTGCGCGCATCGATCTGGAACAGGGATGTGCCCGCCTCCACATCGCTTCCTTCCTTGAACAATCTTTTCTCGACTATCCCTTCGACCCGCGCACGCACCTGTGCCGTGCGGTAAGCCTGCAAGCGCCCCGGCAAATCCTGCGTGAGCGTCGCATTGGCGGAGGTAACTGTTATTACATCCACCTCCGGCGGCGGCATCGCCGCACCCGGCCCGCCAGAACCGCCCGGGCCACCAAGCCCCGCTGGCGGTTTATTGTCGCCGCCGCAACCCGTCAGTAGCGCGATCAGGCAGAGTGTAAGAATTATCGGTTTTGCTGAAGTTGTCATGTTGCGAATCTCTGAATTATTAGAACGTGTTTTAAAAGTGTAGCGAGCAGGCCGAAGTGCAAGGCGCGCGGAGCGCAGGAACCGGAATGTACTTGAGTACATGAGGATTCCGAGCACCG